>CAIZGQ010000665.1 GCA_903932565.1 uncultured Hyphomicrobiales bacterium | reverse complement strand
TCTATTGGCTCGGTCTCATTCCCGCTTCGACGATGCGATTCGGCGGCAAGTATCGACGCGTCAAAGCTTTGCCGATAGACACGCTGTGCCCTCCGTCGCCGGTTGGTATCGTGATGATCAAGGATCGGACGCTGACGCCGCTTGCTCAACACTTCATCGAGTACACCCGCAAGATAGCGTTGTTCGGGTGCCGGCTCAACCGGTCGACGCAACACAGGCATTAAATCTCTCTGCTGGCGTTTCAAATTGCAAGGTCTCACGTGGTCGTTCGTTTAGCTGACGAGCCACTTTGTTCAGATGGGCTTGCGAATGCACTGACAAGTCGGTGCCCTTTGGAAAATACTGTCTCAGCAGGCCATTGGTATTCTCGTTCGACCCGCGCTGCCACGGGCTTTGCGGGTCGCAAAAATAGACATCGATGTTGGTCGCCATCGTAAAGCGCCGATGATCCGTTAGTTCCTTGCCCCGGTCCCAGGTCAGGGACTTATACAGCTCTTTTGGTAGCTTCTTCGTCTGCTTGATGAGCGCGTTGACTACCGTCCGGGTGTCCTTGCCTGCCACCTTGGCCAACATCACGTAACGCGTTTGACGCTCGACTAAGGTCGCGATGTAGGTGTTATTCGGCCCGGACAGCAGATCGCCCTCCCAATGGCCAGGCACCGCCCTATCGTCAACCGCAGCCGGTCGCTGACGGATTGAGACGGCATCCTTCATATGTCCCCGTCTATCGCCATTCGGATCAACCGGTCTGGAGCGACGCATCGAGCGCTTCGATCGAAGATGGCGAATCAGCTCTTTCTTGAGCACGCCGCGCGCTTGGACAAACAGGCTGCGATAGATGGTCTCGTGTGACACCTGATTGTACTCGTCTTCAGGATGCGTTCTCTTCAGCCAACCGGCTATCTGCTCGGGTGACCAATCCAATCTGAGCTTCCTTGCCACGGCCTGCCGAAGCCGCAAATTGATCGCCAATTTACAATATTTTGGACGACGCGATCGTACCCAGGCATTCTCGTCCGCAACTGTCGCCCGGTAGCGATCAAAGCCGCCATTGCGGCTCATTTCACGGCTCACCGTCGAGGGCGAGCGGCCAAGCAGTTTGGCGATAGACCGGGCCGATCGACGTGCGGTAACGCCTCTGGAAATCACCTCGCGTTCCGCAAGCGTCAATGCCAACCTGGAGCGACGCCGCTGCGCAGGACGAAACCCTCCATGCGGGGCAACCAGAAAATAGATCGACGATGACTGCTTACCAAACGCTCGCCCGATCGCCTTCAGTGACTCCCCGCGCTTCCAACGGTCCCATAATTCCGTCTTTTCTGCCGCGGTAAAACCTCTATGAAATCTCCGTTCCATCCTACACTCCATCTTTTCCCTCTAAGATAAAGTGTTGCGTCGATCAGTTGAGACCGCCCCCCGGAAGCGGACATTCGCCACCAGTCAGACCGTATTCCTGACCGCTTCCGCCAGCATTTCGTAAAGCTCGCGCTTGGTATAATCCACGCGCGGCAGCACCGGCCTCCCATGCACGAGGCTGAACTTACCGCAAACCAGATCACCAACGACTTCGCTGCGCGCACCGCCCCTATCAAGGCTGACCTGCGCCTAACGCCGGAGCAGGAGAAAAATTG
>CAIZGQ010000664.1 GCA_903932565.1 uncultured Hyphomicrobiales bacterium | reverse complement strand
TCCTTCTCCCTTGGGAGAAGGTGCCCTGCGGATGCAGGGCGGATGAGGGTTCTGACGCAACAGATACACCCTCACCCGGCGCGGTCCCCGCGTCAGCCCGCCCACTTTGCAGAACGGGCCGGGCTCACTATCCTAAAGATGTAATTCAGTCGTGGATGAGGCGTCCCACGCGCCGCGCTCTCGGCTCATCGCCGTCGAGGCGATCCAAATCTCAGGACAACAACCCATGAACATGCGCGTCGATGAAGCCTTGCTCGCGACTGCCAAGTTTGGCATTGGCCAGCCCGTCCTCCGACAGGAAGATCCGACCCTGGTCCAAGGCCACGGATCTTACACGGACGATGTGAGCCTGCCCGGTCAGGTTTACATGGCAATGGTGCGCTCGCCCCACGCCCACGGTCATATTCTGGGCATCGACACAGAGGCCGCGCGCGCCATGCCGGGCGTCTTGGCGATTTACACCGCCGCCGACCTGGACGCTGCCGGTTATGCCGGGCTGCAATGCAAACTCCCGTTCACCAGTCGGGACGGCTCGCCCATGCTGAAGCCAGCACGCGGCTCGCTCGCATCCGACCGCGTGCGGTTTGTCGGCGACCCTGTTGCCTGCGTGATCGCGGAGACCGAAGCGCAAGCCAACGAGGCCGCCGAGATGGTTGTCCTCGACATTGATCAACTGCCAGCCGTCGTCGAGGCCCGCGACGCCCACCTGCCCGGCGCGCCGCAATTGTTCGACGACGTGCCTGGCAACGTGGCGCTCGACTATCATTTCGGCGACACGGAAAAAGTTGACGCCGCGTTTGCTGGCGCAGCGCACATCACCAAGCTGCACATCACCAACAATCGCATCGTCATCAACGCGATGGAATTGCGGGCAGCGCTGGGTGCGTTTGATCAAAAGACAGGCCGCTTTACGGTCTATGCGCCAACGCAAAATGTCATCGGCTCGCGTGATGGCATTGCCGAACTGATGAACGTGCCAACCAAGGACGTGCATTTTATCGCGACCAATGTCGGCGGTTCGTTTGGCATGAAGGGATCGATGTTTCCCGAATATGCCTGCCTTCTGCATGGCGCGCGCGCCCTTGGCCGACCGGTGAAATGGCTCGACCAGCGTTCCACAAGTTTCATCTCCGACCACCATGGTCGCGACCATGAATTCACGCTCGAACTGGCGCTCGACAAGGATGGTCACTTTCTCGCCATCCGCGCGACGGGCGTAGCCAACATGGGTGGCTATCTGTCGCCGTTCGGCCCGCTGATTCCGACGTTCAACATCGCCAAGCATTTGAATTCCGTTTACCGGACACCGCTCATTGAAGTGAACACGCTCTGCGTTTTCACCAACACGCCACCGGTCACGGCCTATCGCGGTGCTGGCCGCCCCGAGGGCAATTATTATTTCGAACGCATGCTGGAGACAGCGGCTGCCGAGATGGGGATCGACAGCATCGAGATGCGCCGTCGCAACCACATTCAGCCTGACCAGATGCCCTACAAGTCGCCGACGGGCTCGACCTATGATTCCGGCAATTTCCCGGCCGTTCTGGATGAGGCGCTGAAGCAGGCCGACCACGCGGGCTTTGCCAAGCGCGAGGCGGCGAGCGAAGCCAACGGCAAACTTCGCGGCTTTGGCATTGGGCAATTTCTGGAAGTGACTGCGCCGCTGACGAAGGAACTTGGCGGCATCCGTTTTGAAGACGATGGCTTTGTCACGCTGCTGACGGGCTCGCATGATCACGGACAGGGACACTGGACCGCGTTTGCGCAGATCGTCAGCCAGAAGCTGGGCGTGCCATTCGAAAAAATCCGTCTGATGCAAACCGATTCGGACCAATTGTCGACGGGCTCCGGCACGGGTGGATCAAAGTCGCTGATGTCATCGGGCACCGCACTGTTCCATGCCAGCGACAAGGTGATCGACAAGGGCCGCCAAATCGCAAGCCACCTTCTTGAGACTGGCATTGAAGATATCGAATTCACAGCGGGCCTTTTTGTGATTGCCGGCACCGACCGGGGCCTCAGCATCATGGATATGGCGGCACAGATCGCGACGGGTGCCGTGTTGCCCGACGAGTGCCCCAAGAGCCTCGATACCGAGCATGTCAACGAGATGGGGCCAGCCACCTATCCCAATGGATGCCACATCTGCGAAGTCGAGATCGATCCGCAGACCGGCGAGATCAGCGTTGAAAACTACACGATGGTCGGCGACTTCGGCACGGTCGTGAACCCGATCATCGTGCAAGGCCAGCTGCATGGTGGCGTGATGCAGGGCATTGGCCAATGTCTGATGGAGCACACGGTCTATAGTGAAGACGGCCAGCTCGGAACGGGCTCATTCATGGATTACGCCATGCCGCGTGCCAGCGATGCGCCCTCATTTGTGACGTTGGAACGCCCTGCCCCGGCAACGACAAATCCGCTCGGCGCAAAGGGTTGCGGCGAGGCGGGGTGTGCAGGTTCGCTGACCTCCGTGATGAACGCAATTGTCGATGCGCTGCGTCCGCTGGGCATCAAGCACATGGACATGCCAGCGACCCCGCTGCGCGTCTGGCATGCCATTCAGTCTGCCAAGGGGTCAGCTTGAAACGTGTCCCACATGTTTGATGGCGGCTCGTGCAATCCGCAACTTTTGTTGATGCGCGACGTTCATTGATGTGTGGCGTTCATTGACCTGCGACATGGACGCAGACCGAATTGCGCGCATCTATCGTCGTGTTGTCGCCCGCGACAACACGATATCAGATTTGGAGAGGCGAAAATCATGACACGTCAAACATGGATGCGCGGCGCGCTGGGCTTGGGACTGGCTTTGTCGGGATTGCTGGCTCCGCTCGCGCAGGCGCAAGTTCTGCCGAACTATAGCGGCCCCGCGACTCGCGGCCCCGATGCTGTGCCGGGCGTTGTGTTCGAGAACGGGCGCTATTGTCTCAAACTTTGCCCCGATGATCATGTGCCTTGCGATCCCATTGATTTCAAACGCGCAGATCTGCGCTGCTCCGTGACGGATCGCTAGAATTAGCCCTGCACCAGCAGCACGATTCCAACAAGGATAAGGCCAATCCCTGCGATCTCGCGGGCTTTGGCCCCTTCATTTAAAAAACGCCTCGACACAAACTGGGCAAACAGCACCTCGACCAGACCAAGCGTGCGAACCTTCGCCGCTGTTGTGAGCGCGAAGGCAAGAAACCAGAACTCGGACGCCAGCGCACCGGTGAATCCTGCAATCAGCGAGGGTTTCCACTCAGCAAAGATCGCGCGCAAGGTCGGGCGGTGAAAAACCCCAAGATAGATGCTCAGGCTGATACTCTGCATAAGCAAGCCCGTGGTCATCACCGATGTGGCTGCCATGACGAACGAGGCGTCCGTGACGCTGAGAATTCCGCCGCGATAGCCAATCGCCGACAGCGCGAAAAACGCGCCCGACAGCAGGCCAAGCGCCACGGGCTTCCAGCTTTGCTTTGGCCCGCCATCGGCCTTGGGCCAAGACATCAGCATGACGCCGAAAGTGGAGATCGTGATGGCAACCGCCGTCATGACCGAGAGATGATCGCCGAGCACCGCCAACCCGAAGACCGCAGCCTGCACGGCCTCCGTCTTGGTGTAGGCGATGGTCACCACAAATGAGCGATCCCGCATGGCCGCCAGCATCAAGGCCGTGGCGATGATCTGCGTCACAGCGCCCTCCGCCGCAAAGGCCCATGTTTGCAGGTGAAACTGTGGCCAGCGGCCCTCAGCGACGCCGAGGATGATGGCGAAAAACACCAGCGCGAAAGGGACGCCAAACAGAAAGCGCACATGGGTTGCGCCGACAGTTCCCAGCGTGGTGACAAGCGATCGCTGCATGGCATTGCGCACAGTTTGCGACGCCGCGGCGGCAATGGTGAAGGCAATCCAGAGGGAGGCGAAGGGCATGGGGGCGTTGTGTCCGAGCCGAGCGTCGAATGCAAATGGGGCTTCCCTCATCCGGTTGGCACCCGCTGATCAGCATCTCATGAGACAACCTTCTCCCTTGGGAGAAGGTGGCACGCGGAGCGTGACGGATGAGGGTATGTTTGCGGCTCAGAACCCTCATCCGCCCTGCATCCGCAGGGCACCTTCTCCCAAGGGAGAAGGTTAGCCGCAGTCTGGATAACCCCCTCGTTTGACGCCTCAAGCCCCCCTCGCTAACAGGTGACGACCAGCCGCCGTGACGCCGAGCGTTGAGTCGAGGCTTTGCAGCATCCGGGGTGATGAATGGCCGTCTACACCGAAGTCAGCGATGACGAGCTCACCGCCTTCATCGACACCTATGATTTGGGTCCGGTGCTGTCCTGCAAGGGCATCGCGGAAGGGGTGGAAAACTCCAACTTCCTGCTCCACACCAAGGCCGGATATTACATCCTGACGCTGTACGAAAAGCGCGTCCGGGAAGATGATATTCCCTTCTTTCTGGGGCTCATGCAGCATCTGGCGGGCAAAGGCATCGTCTGTCCGCAGCCGGTGGCCAACCGCAAGGGTGTTGCCCTCGGGCAGCTCGCTGGACGCCCGGCAGCCCTCGTCACCTTTCTGGATGGTGTGTGGATCCGGCGGCCCGATGCCAAGCATTGCGCCATGCTGGGTGAGGCTTTGGCCAAGCTGCATCAGGCCGGCGCGGATTTCGCCATGCAGCGGCCCAATGCGCTCTCGGTCTCCGGCTGGGAGGCGCTGTTCCGGCAAATCGAACCCCGTGCGGATGGGCTGGCGCAGGGCCTTGCGGGCGCGTTGAGCGATGAGTTGGGCTACCTCAAGAGTGTCTGGCCGACGGGCCTGCCGAGCGGTGTCATCCACGCGCATCAGTTTCTCGCCGGTTGGCAATTGCAATTTTACATCATCGATAAAAGGACGATGCAGATCTATCTCGTACTTGTCATTATG
>CAIZGQ010000663.1 GCA_903932565.1 uncultured Hyphomicrobiales bacterium | reverse complement strand
CCTCATCGCTGTTGCCATCATCACCGCGACCACGTCCCTTGGAAACAAGGTTGGGGCGACTTTCAACAAGGTCAGTAACAAGCTGAGTTGATCGATTCTCGCAGGTCCATCTTTGGAGGCAGCCTGCGAGCTTTATTAAAACGATAGACCCTTGTTGTTTGCACTTGTGACCATGCGCAGCGGGGTCATAACCCCGCCGAATTCAGTTTCTGCAAAATCGCGGTTCTCAAAGTGCCTTCACGGCGGCCAGCACGTCTTCCGCGTGGCCCGGCACCTTCACCTTGTTCCAGACCTTCGCGATTTTGCCATCCACGCCAATCAAGAGTGTCGTGCGCTCGACGCCCATATATTTGCGGCCGTACATGCTTTTCTCGACCCACACGCCGTAGGCCTCAAGCATCGACTTTTCGGTGTCGGCCAGGAGCGGAAACTCAAGCTCGTATTTCTTTTTGAATTTGTCATGGCTCGTGACCGCGTCCGGCGACACGCCGACGATGTCGGCCCCTGCCTTTTCAAACTCTTTGCGCAGTCCGTTGAACGCAATGGCTTCGGCGGTGCAGCCCGAGGTGTCATCCTTGGGATAAAAGTACAGGACAAGCTTTTTGCCTTTAAACGAGGCAAGCGAGCGCTTGACCCCGCCGTCCGCAGGCAAATCAAATGCGGGAGCCTTATCGCCAACCTTCAATACTGCAGACATATGCCTTCCTTTCGTCGCATTGGCGGGCGAGTGCAGGGGACGTCATCCTGGCGTGTTTCTGCCCGTATCGCCTGTTATCAGGCGATTTGAGCAATCTGCAAGGTGAATGCCGCCTGCGAATTGGCGCGCGCAGTCCACAAGGCGAAGCGAACAGTTTATAAACAAGGCGACTCAGGGCGTGGCAAACGCCTCTCGGTCAGTGTCGATCTTCTCGACGCAGCAGGGCCAGCAAAAGACGGGATTGCCTTTGAACACCGGGGCTTGCAGCACAGCTAGGCCGGGTCGGCCCGCAAAAGCCGCTGGCGGTGCATTCGGTGCAGGCCCTGACGCAACCAAACATGACTGAGGAAAACCCCATAGCGTCTGTTTTAAGCCCATTTCGTGGTTCTACCTCTCGCTTCATGGGGCATTGCCTCTATGGCGTGCTCGCGGGTATTGGGCTGCTGGTGCTGGGCCTTGGCATCCTTGCGGCTCTTTTGTCGCGGGGCTCCCTATCAGCCGACGTGTTGCGCCCTGCCATTCAAGACGCTTTGGAGCGCCATGTGGGTGGCGGTTACAGGTTCGGGCTGGGCGCACTGTCGCTCGCGCGCAGCCAGGATGGGCTCGCGCTGACGATCGATCAGCTGAACGTGACCACGGCAAATGGACAAACGATCGTGGCTGCGCCACGCGCGGAAATCAGCCTTGACCCGTGGGCTTTGGCGTTTGCCAGCATTCAGCCAACGCGGCTTGAGGTGTATGATGTGACGGTCAAGCTGGTGGTGCAGGAGTCCGGTGAAATTTCGGTGTCGGCGGGACGTGACGCCGTTATCGTTGCCGCGCCGAAACCCGCGTCCACAGCCCCTGCAGGCGAAGCAGCTCCCGCCGGGCCACTTGTCGCCCAGCCACCAGCAGCAGTGGCGGCTGCTGCTGTTCGCGGCTTGATAGACCTTGTGAGCAGTTCAGAGAGCCCGTTGGCTGCGCTTCAGCACATGGGCGTGGCGCGCGGAGAATTGGTATTCGAAGATCAGCGCACCCAGCAGAAAACGACGTTCCAAGGGCTTTCTCTGGACTTCGACAAGGATGTCGACGGCGTGCGGCTCGATGTCTCCGCCAAGGGCCCCAGTGGGCGCTGGAACATCGCTGCGCGCACAATTGGTGCGCCCGATCAGGTGCGTCAGCTGGACCTGCGGATGTCTGACGTTTCTCTCGATGAGGTGATGCTGGCGGCACAGCTGCGCAATTTGCCGTTCGATTTCGATATGCCGATTTCCGCGCATGTCGTCCTGACGATTGATCAACTTGGTAAAATATCCGGCGCATCGGGCAAATTCGCTCTTGGCGCGGGTTTTTTGACAACCATTGACCCGGACTTTGAACCGCTGCGCTTTGACGAAGCGACTGGCGAGATGATTTACAATCCGGCTGTTGGCCAAATCATCTTGCGAGATATTCAATATGACAGCGGGTCCACGAGGCTGGGCGCGTCCGGCACGATTTATCTTCCTGCAACGCTCGGCGAACCTTGGCCCTTTGATCTGCAGACAAAACCGGATGGCATTTTTGGAAAAGACCGTCCGGGCGATG
>CAIZGQ010000662.1 GCA_903932565.1 uncultured Hyphomicrobiales bacterium | reverse complement strand
TCGATTACCTTCCGGCGGGGCGCTATCCAGCGCTGGTCCTGTTCCTGAGCTGCGATCCGCAGCTTGTGGACGTCAATGTCCACCCGGCCAAGGCGGAAGTGCGCTTTCGCGATCCCGGCTTGTTGCGCGGTCTTGTGATTGGCGCGCTGAAGCAGACGCTGGGAGAGGCTCGGCATCTCGCCGCCTCGACCGGTGGCAGCTCGACGCTGGACGCTCTGGCCCGCAGTGCGTCGGCAAACCCGGTGCGGCAAGCCCCATTCATGTTTCAAGCCCCCCGCCCCCCAAGCAACTGGGACTGGCGGAATTCCCCTGCCGCGCCTCAGGAGGCAGGCGCAGGCTTCGCCGAAAGCGCGCAGGCAGCCTTCCAGCCATCTGCCGACACCCGGGCCCAGGACCGGCCTGCCGACCCGATTGCTCTTGAGGCCCCGCTGGGTGCCGCGCGCGGGCAGATCCACGACACCTACATTTTGTCGCAAACCAAAGATGGGATCGTGCTGGTCGATCAGCATGCCGCCCATGAGCGGCTGGTTTATGAGCGGCTCAAGCGCGAACGGGCCAATGGCTCCATCAAGCGGCAGCTGCTGCTGATCCCCATCGTGGTCGATCTCGACCAGGGCTCAGCCGATCGCCTTCTGGCCCGCGCGGCAGATCTGGCTGATCTCGGACTTGTGATCGAGAGCTTTGGACCAGGCGCAATTGCCGTGGCTGAGGTGCCAGCCCTGATCCGCGACGGCGATGTTCCAGGGCTCGTCCGCGATCTGGCTGACAGCCTCGCTGAGGCCCTCAGCGATGATGCCACCATGACACCGCTGCAGCGTCTGCAGGATCATGTGCTCGCGACCATGGCGTGCCATCACTCCGTGCGGGCGGGACGACGCCTGAATGGGGAGGAAATGAACGCCCTGTTGCGCGAGATGGAGGTGACGCCGGGGTCCGGACAATGTAACCACGGACGACCGACTTATGTTGAGCTTAAGCTAAGTGACCTCGAGAAACTTTTTGGTCGGCGCTGACGTGTCGGGCGCCCGCGATGGCCAAACACCAATAGGGTGCCTGTTTTTGCGGGCGCTGCGCTTGCGGTGCAGACTTTGCATTGTCTATAGGGTTCGGTGGGGTGAGATTGCATGTCGGCCTTGCGCCTGATGCATGCGAGCTGGTTCAGAACCTGCGTCTTTCGGTGGCCCATGGGCCGGATAGGAATTGGTATATGCGCCCGCCTGTAGCCGGACCGCGACTGCTACTGCGCCGGCTCCGCGAGGCGATGGCGGAGCCGACGGGCGCACAGGCGCGTCTCGACAAGATCGTTGTTCTGATCGCCTCCAACATGGTGGCGGAAGTCTGCTCGGTCTACGTGCTGCGGGGTGATGGCTGGCTGGAGCTGTTCGCCACGGAAGGTCTGAATCGCGAAGCCGTCCATCTGACCATGATGCGCGCGGGCGAAGGCCTGGTCGGCCTCATCGCCAACACGGCCGAAGCGCTGGCGTTGTCGGACGCGCAATCGCACCCCGCCTTCTCCTACAAGCCAGAGACGGGCGAAGAAATTTATCATTCGTTCCTGGGCGTGCCGATCCTGCGCGGCGGCAATACGCTTGGCGTTCTTGTTGTCCAGAACCGCGCGCGGCGCCTCTATCTGGAAGAAGAAATCGAGGCGCTGCAGACCACCTCGATGCTGCTCGCCGAGATGATCGCATCGGGCGAATTGCAGTCGATTGCCGGTCTCGACGAAGAGATGGCCCTGCGTCGGCCAATGGAGCTGAAAGGCACGCCGGTTGCCGATGGCGTCGGCCTTGGCCATGTGGTGCTGCATGAACCGCGCATCACCATCAAACAGATCATCGCCGAAGATCTCCACAAGGAGGAAGAACGCCTCGACAGTTCAATCGAGGCCGTGCGCGCGGCCATCGATCGGCTAATCGAGGACGGTGAGCGCGCCGGTGCGGGCGAGCATCGCGAGGTGCTCGAAACCTTCCGCATGTTCGCCAACGACCGCGGCTGGCTGCGCCGTCTGCGCGAAGCTGTCAGCAGCGGCTTGACGGCCGAAGCCGCCGTTGAGCGGGTGCAAAATGACACCCGCGCCAAACTCCAGCGCAGCAAGGACCCTTATCTGCGCGAGCGGCTGCACGATCTCGATGATCTTGCCAACCGGCTGTTGCACCAGCTGACCGGGCAAGCCTTTGTCACGGCACCTGAAGACCTGCCTGACAATGCAATCCTTGTCGCCCGTGCCATGGGACCCGCGGCGTTACTGGATTACGACCGCAAGAAATTGCGCGGGCTTGTGCTGGAAGATGGTGGCGCCTCAAGCCATGTGGCGATTGTCGCGCGCGCGCTGGGAATCCCTTGCGTCGGCGATGTGCCCTCCATCACCGATTTTGTCGAGACCGGTGACGCCATTATCATCGATGGCGCGACCGGCGAAGTGCAGATCCGTCCTCAGCCAGACGTGGAGGCCGCCTATCGCGAAAAGGCACGGCTGCGCGCCCGCCGGCAGGAGCAATATCACAAGCTGCGCGATATTCCCGCAACCACGCTCGATGGCGTGACGATTGGCCTGCACATGAATGCCGGCCTCCTCGTCGACATGCCGCACGTGGCTGAAACAAACGCCTCCTCCATCGGGCTGTTTCGCACAGAGCTGCAATTCATGGTGGCATCGCAGTTTCCGCGGCAGAGGCAACAATATCAGATTTACAAGAACATCTTTGACGCCGTGCCGGACCGGCCGATCACCTTCCGCACGCTCGACATCGGCGGTGACAAGATCCTGCCCTACATGCAGGCG
>CAIZGQ010000661.1 GCA_903932565.1 uncultured Hyphomicrobiales bacterium | reverse complement strand
TGCTAACGATTGCATTTTGCGCTGTCGCATTTGCCTATTTCATTTTTGCAATCGCCGGATTTGGCGCTGCGTTCATTACAGCGCCATCTTTGGCGCAATTCATGCCTGTTGCTGATGTCATCCATGTCCTGTCGCTGGTCGACTTCGGTGCGGCCTCGCTCAACGGTTTGGTGCTGATCCGAAAAGTCGCAATCAGTGAATTAAAATGGCTCATGCCCCTGATGATCGTTGGTATCATCGCGGGCACGCAGGCCCTGCTCATTGTGCCGCCTCGCCCTTTGATGGCAGCGCTGGGGATCTTCGTTATCGCCTTTGCGATCAATGGCCTCATTGGCAAAAAGCCAATCCACGATATTGCAAAGCGCTGGGTCGTGCCCATTGGGCTTCTGGGAGGCTTTTTTGGCGGTCTATTCGGAAATGGTGGCTTTATTTACGTGATGTATCTGGGTCGTCGTTCCCTTGAGAAGGATCAGATCAGAGCGACCCAGGTGACACTTTTGCTTGCCAGCACCATCACCCGTGTCACCGTGTTTCTTGTTTCAGGTGTCTATGCAGATGTCCGCATTCTTGGGCTGGCGGCCATTTGCCTGCCTGCCATGCTGCTAGGGATCTGGATTGGTCATCACGCCAGTCTCAAAATGTCCCGCGAGCAATTCCTAAGAGCCATTTGCCTTCTCTTGATCGTCTCAGGCAGTTCCCTCATCATACGTGCATGGATAATCTGAGCCTCATCTAAATTGAGATCTCAGGTTGTGGGGCTTTGGAGCTTTAGCTGAAGATGCCAATTGAATTTGCGCGATTTGAAATGTCTGCGCCAGACGACTTCGGCGCTCTCGCCCCTGCGCTGCAATTACTCGGCGGCGATTCCATCACACGGCTTGGACTCCTCGTGAAAGTCGAGGGAACGGCGACCATCAATGACTTTTCACGCACGCTCGCGTTACGTGCTTTTGATGATCAAATCTCGAGCCTTCACCTGTCCGGGTTGCGCCAACTGCAGTTGATCGTTTCAACCGGATGCGAAGGCCTCATCACGCCCGGCGGCATGATCTTCGCCGAGCGCCCAGCAAAGGGGCGGTTTGAGGGCCTGCGATTGGGCATGGCGGTGTCGGACAACATATCGTCGCCTACTCTCATTACGCCCGAACATGTGAACATTGCAGCCCAGACCACGCGCGCTGCGATGCGTGACGCCAGCCTTGCGGTTGACGATGTGGCCCTTGTTTTGATGAAAAGCCCTGTACTGACGCACGCGATGGCCGTGGGGCTCCCACAGGCACAACGGGCGCGTGCCAATTCAACGTCGCTGTCGCGTGGGGTTGCTGCGTTGGGCATTGGCGTTGCGCTGGGAGAGATCAACGCACGCGATATCTGCGACGAAGCGATCATGGGCCGCCCGGATCTCTACAGCCAGCGCGGCATGGTCTTTTCCGGAACAGAAACGCAGCGCTGTGAAGTCATCGTCCTTGGAAACGACCCGAGCTTTCCAAAAGTGCTTCGCTCCGGAATCGTCCAAGACGTGATCGACTTTGAAGGCTTTGCATCAATTCTCTCTGGCAGCGCAGATGCGTCCGCGACAAAAGCTCGGGACCTCATCCAACACAAGAAAGTGGTTGCAACGTTTCTGAAAGCCGGTGCTCCGTCCAGCGGTCGCATCCGGGGGCAGCGAACAACGATCTTTTCAAGCGAGCTTGATTCAGACAAACACTTGCGCGCCGCCGCATCCGGCGTCATGGGTGCGCTTTTGGGAGATACGCGGAGTTTTATATCAGGCGGCGCGGAACATCAGGCTCCAGAGGGCGGCTGCGTATTTGCAGCTCTTGTGGAGCATTGAAGTCCACACCCATCTCTGCATGCACAATCGAAACAAGGTTTTGAGATGAAAGATTTCGTTTTCCTGGATGAAACACAGACAGCCAAGCTTCTGACGATGAAGGAAGCGGTGGATGTGTGTGACGCCGTGCTCAAAGCTCAAGGCCTCGAGCAAGCAAATCTCTCTGAGCCCGCCGCCATGTTTCTCGACGCGGATCCGAGCCAACCGACAAAGTTCAAAGTCAAAGGCGGCAGTCTTTCGAGCCTTAATGTATCAGGCTTCCGAATTGTCGGCGATGTCGGGCCAGACGGTATCATTGCCGAACATCATTATTGTCTTTTGCTTGATCCCGTGACTGCGAAACCGCGAGGCCTCATTGCGCAGACAGAGTTGCACCGCATCCGGACCGCTGCATGTGGTCTGCTGGCGCTGCGCTATCTTGCGCCACAGGACGCGCACACATTTGCGCTCATCGGGGCAGGTAAAATCGGCGCAGCATTCGCGTTGGGTTTTCATGACATATTCCCAGATCACAACTTGATTATCGCGTCACGGCGTCTGGAGATTGCGCAAGATCTGGCAAATCAAAATTCGTCCCGAGGCCGCCGAACGCTCGCAATGCCGATCCATGAGGCGGCGACACGCGCAGATGGAATTGTCACGCTGACCACCGCGACGGAACCGGTCATGACGTCAGACATGTTCCGGCCCGGCATGACCATTGTCGGAATGGGCGAATATCACGAACTCCCTGTTGCCATGCTGCGCCAGGCTGACGAATTCGTTGTCGACGACATTGGCTTTGCGAGTGTCCTTGGAAGCGTGTCCCACTGGATCGCGCGCGGTGAAACCACAAAAGACGCAGTTACGACCGCTATTTCTGCGACATTGAGTGCTATCGCTGCGGGGCAAGCAAACGGACGTCGGTCCCGGGACAGCAAAGTTCTCGCCATTGTGCAGGGCCTTGCGATCGCGGACCTTGCACTTGCAGATCTTTGCCGCCGAAAAATCCAATGATGTCTGGAGATTTTTGTTGAGGATTTTTCCTAAGAGCTCATTTCTGCTTCGCGATCTCAACAAAGTGACCGTCATAATAGGCCGCAGCAGGTTTCTCCGGTGGCTTGATATCGCCCGAAGCGAGCAACGTTTCCGTCACGCGTTGTATGGCTTGCGGCGAGACCGAGCCGTCTGCCACAAAGGCGCCAATCTGAACGCAAAGATCCCAGGTCTTCAGTGCGTCGTCGACGCTTGAGTTCGAAGCCTTTGCAAGCATCTCGGAGACTTCCTGCCGATGCGCAGGATCGACCATGTAACGCACTGCCTTGTTATGCGCTTTGACAAAGCCAACAACAGAAGCTTCATGCGTCGCAGCCCATTTGGTGTTGACGTGCCAAATCATCATTGGAAACTCGCCCAAATACGGCGCAACTGGGCCAAGGTCAGTCCAGCCCTCCTGGATCGCCTGGAAGCTTTGCGGCGTGGACAGAACCGTCGCTTCGATTCCGCCCGCATAGAGCGAGGCAAGCCGATTGGCAGTCGAGCCTGAGAACATAAGCTCAACATCGCGATTGGGATCAAGGTCGTTTTTACGCGCGGCCGCGCCCCACCATAAATTTGTAATGTCGCCTTTGCCGCCGGTCATCACGCGCTTGCCCTTCAGGTCCTTGATGGACTTGATGTCTTTGGCAGCGATCAGGCTGTGCGTTCCAACGGCCAGACTGTTTGTAAAGGTTTTCAGCTCAGCGCCAGCATCAATCGCGCGGACTGTATCAACCATTGAGGAACTGCCGATATCAACAGCGCCAGCGGCGACCTGCTGCAAGGAACGAGCGCTCGATCCAGCGGTTGTGATTTCAATGTGAAGGCCCTCTTCATCGAAGAAGCCTTTTTCCTTGCCAACGATGGCCGGCCAAATGGAAACGCTGACGCCGATCACAGCCACAGGCAGCGAAACAGTATCTGCTGCCTGCGCGAACGTCGAGCCCGCCATAACAAAGCTGGCAACCAGACAGGCGAAAATGCGGCGCTTCATGTCAACTCCCCAAATATTCTGCTTCTAAGTGCGGGCATCACCGCATTCTTCATATCAACGACGAGACTCGTTTTCAGTCTATGTCGCGATGGAGTCCAAACGGTACCGCTTCAGGACAGTCGTCAGCAATCCTTGCACGATCATGAACAGAACGGACGAGATAAGTGCGAGCACGAGCACTGCGGCCATGACCAGGTTGATCTGGAAAATCTGGCTTCCATAGGTGATGAGATAACCAAGCCCGGCTTTTGCTGCCTGAAACTCCCCCACGATTACACCGACAAGTGCAAGGCCAATGTTGACCTTTACCGTCGACACCATGGTGGGAACACTGCCCGGCAAAACAATTTTGGTCAGAATGCGAAATTTCGAAGCCCCGAACAATCGAACCAGTCTTATCTTGTCCGTATCAATGGATTGGAAACCGGAATAAAGCATCAAGACAGTCACGAAGAGACTGACTGCAATTGCCATCGCGTAAATCGAGGCCATATCACCCAGCCAGATATAAAAAATCGGAACGAGTGCGATTTTTGGCAGAGCGTTGAGAACGACAATAAACGGATCTGTGATCCGGTACAGCATCGGCGAAGCCCAAAGCGCAATTGCAATCAGCGTACCCAACACCATGCCGCCGATGAACCCGACCAGAATTTCACTGAGCGTTGTCCAAGTATGCAGAGCGAGTGTTCCGTCGGCTGCGATCATCGCCAGGGTTCTGAAAATCGCCGACGGATAACTTGTGAGCATGGGATTGATCCAGCCCATGCGTGGAGCAACTTCCCAAACCAACAACAAAAGGGCAACAAGGCCGACCTGCATGCCTTTGACAAACCAGGTTTCAAGCCGCCGCCGACGACGGTATGCCTGGTAGGCGGCACTCTCAGAATTGCCGCTTCGAACAGGGCTTCTCGACGACTGCGAACTCACGGCATCCATTGTCATGATGACACCCTCTCCAATCTGGGGCAGGTCTGGTCAGATCTGGTGCAAGTCGAGCTCGTCCCAAATCGTCTGGAAATATCCGGCAAACTCTGGACATTTGCGCGCATCCAGCGGTGTTGGCCGCGTGGCCCCGAAACTTGGAAACGAGATGTGATGTTCTGACTTGATGCGACCCGGACGGCGGCTCATGACCACGACACGGGTTGCCATGGAGATGGCCTCACCAATGTCATGCGTGACGAGTATGACTGTCTTGTTTTCCGCCCGCAAAATCGCTGCAATCTCTTCAGACAACGCCAATCTGATTTGATAATCGAGCGCTGAAAACGGTTCATCCAGCAGCAGAAGATCAGGATTAGGGCACAGCGTTCTGGCAAGTGCCGCACGTTGGCGCATTCCGCCCGACAGCTGCGCGGGGAAAGCATGGAGAAACTCGCCAAGGCCATATCGTGTCAGCAAATCCTTGGCGCGAATTTTGGCGGCCTTCATGTCAAGGCCAAGCAATTCTGCGCCAATCAAGACGTTTTCCAGGACTGTGCGCCACTCCAGCAGCGTATCTTTCTGAAACATGTAGCCGACGCGTGGCGAGGGCGCGTCCACGGCACGTCCGCCGACACTTATGGAGCCTTGCGAGGGCTTGATGAGCCCAGACATTAAAGATAGCAGCGTGCTCTTTCCGCATCCCGATGAACCAACAATGGCGATGAATTCACCATTGTTGATGTCAAATGAAATGTTGGATAACGCCAACGTTTCGCGCTCTGGCGTAAAATAACTGAGCGAGACGTTCTCGACAGATACCGCTGCTTGAACAGCCATGTCTTGGCCTTTCAATGAGTCCCAAGTTTTGCTTGAGCCTTCTGCGCAAATTCGGTTGTCACGATGTTTTCGTAAGCCACGGTCTTATCCGCTGGGAGGACGCCACCGATGACCATGATCTCTTGCGCCTTGGCAAGTCCGGCTTTGTCAACAATGGTGCTGTCCGCCCAAATGTTCACGCCGATGTTGCGATAGCGGCTCACAACCGCGATGTTGTCTTCCATCGAAAGCGCTGGAAAATACGGCATGATCGCGGCGGCGATATCCTTGGTGTCAGCGCTCTGCACCCAGGCTTGTGCCTTTGCGATTGCATTTGTCCATTTCTGAGCAGCGACAGCGTTTTTCTCAAGCCAGCTCTTCTTGGCAAAAAAGATTGTGTAATCCGCGCGCCCAACTTCTTTACCGACCGACGCAACAAAGGTGGCAACACCCTCTTTCTCCAGCTTGCTCAAATTCGGCTCATTGAAAATGCCAAAGTCGCCAACGCCAGACAGCCACGCGCCGTCACGCGCCGCGGGCCCTATATTCGTCACGATCCCCTTGATCGTCGCTTCATCCACACCGTGCTTTTTAAAGACGTACTCAAGATAAAGTTCCGGCGTGCTCCCGGGGCGCCACCCCATGATTTTCTTGCCGTTGATCATGGACCAGTCGAAATGATCGATTTTCGTGCGGGACACGAAAAACAGACCATCCGTTGTCGTCAGGGCGCTGAAGATAACCGGCTTGTCGGCCGACTCCCCATTGTAGATGTAGATTGGTACCTCGGGCCCCGCGAGACCAAAGTCCGCCTGTCCAGACAGCACCAGCGCACCGGTCCGGTCCCCGGCGTTGGTGGTCACCATCTCCACCTCGAGGCCCTCATCAGCCACAAAGCCTTTGGCCAATGCCACATACATGGGAATGTAAAACTGGGACCGGACAACCTCGGCCATCTTGAGCTTGATCTTCTCCTCAGCCAGAGCGGTGCCGGACATGACGCTGAATGACGCGGCGCTGAGGGCAGCCGCGAGGAGTGAGCCAATCCACTTGTTCATTTGCAAGCTCCAACGCTGAGGTGCGCATGAACCTGCAACCACCGTGCCACGCTGCACCAAATGCCCATGTTACCTCCAATGGCTTCGCCAGGGTCGACAGAGGCACGGCAAAACGACTGTTAACTGAACAGAGATGCCCTGACCGATCCAATTTATATTTTCCCCACCTGCACCTTTGCGTGGCTGACCAGAAAGAAATTGTCCGCTTCAGAAAGAACTTGCCCGGCGGCGGATTTGTGGGGCTGAATAGCGTATCGAATTTGCGACAACAGCCGGGGGTTTGGATGCATAAGTTCCAGCTTGCTGAGGACATGGTCGACCGCGTCACGCGGCGTGTTGGGCGCCCGCACGCGTTTGATATCATCTCGCCAAAGCGCACGGCGCTCGTGGTCATCGATATGCAGAACCACTTTGTAAAACCGGGCTTTCCGGGGGAAGTGCCGCTGGCGCGAGATATTGTTCCCAACATCAATAGGCTTGCCGCTGGTCTTCGCGCTGCTGGCGGGCATGTCGTTTGGATTAAAAATAGTACCAACGATACGCGCGACAGCTGGTCTTCTTTTCATGAGACCCTCATGACACCGGAGCGCATGGCAACACGCTATGCGAGCATGACGGAAGGCGCGGAAGGCCATGACTTATGGCATCTGATGGACGCCAGACCGGACGACGCGCAGATTGTGAAGAAGCGATTCAGCGCCTTCATTCAAGGATCATCCGCACTTGAGGCCCACTTGCGTGCACGCGATATCGATACGCTGTTGATTGCTGGCACGGCCACGAATGTTTGCTGCGAGAGCTCAGCCCGCGATGCGATGATGCTGAACTTCAAGGTTGTCATGGTGTCGGATGCAACGGCCACCTATACGGATCGGGAACATGCAGCTGCGCTCTCTGCGTTCTATGCCGTGTTCGGCGACGTGCAGACAGTGGATGAAGCGCTGGCATCACTTGAACGTGGCCGCGACCGCGTGGCCGCCTGATATCCCGCTTTCCATGCCGTTGCGCGCGGAGTGACAATGTCCAAGAAGATTCGAATAGCCCATATGGCTGGGCCAACTGCAACGATACAGAACACGCCGCCACTGGTTACGTCCAACAAGGCTCGCAGTCACCACGGTCTGCCATTGCGTGTCGATGCACAAGGCGAACCTCTCAAGTTCGACGCGCTGCGCGCGCAACGGCTTGCGGCGCCGGTGAAAGTCTTTGTCGAGCAATTCTCGGCACATCCGCTGGAGAGCGATGCCGGGCAACTTTATGGGCCGCCAGACGGTTTTGTCGCACCAGACGGCAGCTTTTCCAAAAGCCGCCAAAGTGAAGCTGATAAGCCGGTCTATGAAATTGAGCTTCATCCCAGCGATGGGCTGTATCCCCTGCCCTACATGGCGCGCCAGGCCAACGGGCAGGCTTGGGACGACGAGTGTGCGAGCCCAGGTGCTGCGCGCGCGCAGGCCCGGCAGGGATTTTTCCCGGACGGCTCGCGCAGCTTTGAAGAGATTGATCGCCTGGGCATTGATGTCGACGGCACATCCGGCATCATTTCGAGCCTGGCGGACGTGGACTTCTTTCGAGTCCTACCGCCAGCTGGCTACATGAGCGGGCTGCCTGCAAGCCAACGCTCTGACCAAGGTGAGGGGGACATCCCGCCTGAAACGTCTGGCAAAAATTTCTTTCCTTACAAGCCCTATCACCTGGGATCGCCGCCACCGCGCCCCGCCCTGGCCCGCGTGACCAATCACGTGCAGGCCATCCTCAACGCGGATGAGTATGACGGTGCGATCTGGACGCAAGGCAGTCCAAACATCGAAGAAACCAGCTACTGGTTTAATCTTCTCATAGATACGAAGAAGCCGATTGCCTGCAATGCCGCACAGCGA
>CAIZGQ010000660.1 GCA_903932565.1 uncultured Hyphomicrobiales bacterium | reverse complement strand
TGCCGCCCGATCTTCTCTCCAGCGGCGAGCACTTTGCGCTGGAAGTGCGGGGCGACTCGATGATCGAGGCGGGGATCCTCGACTCCGACATGGTCATCATCCGCAAGCAGGATACGGCCGAGACGGGCGACATCGTCGTCGCCCTCATTGATGATGAGGAAGCGACCTTGAAGCGGCTGCGCAAGCGTGGTGCTTCCATCGCGCTCGAGGCCGCAAACCCGGCTTACGAGACGCGTATTTTCGGCCCCGATCGCGTGCGCATTCAGGGCAAGCTTGTGAGCCTCGTGCGCAAGTATTGAGACGAGCCCACCCGATAGGCAGCCTCACGTTTCTCGCGACTTGAGGTACACTTGCGGCTTGGATGGGTTCACGGCGGACCTGGACCGGTCCACCGCTGCGACAGCGGATGAAGGGTCCAGCTGTTTCCCTTCCGCAAAATAACAACTAAATCTGCTCCCATGAGCACATCAAGTTCCCCTGCGGACCGGCTGGTCATTGCACTGGCCCAGATCGACTGCACCGTTGGCGATATTGCGGGCAACGCCGACGCGGTGCGTCGGGCACGCCGCGAGGCTGCGGCCTTCGGGGCTGACCTCGTCGTGTTTTCCGAACTCTTTCTTGCGGGTTACCCACCTGAAGATCTGGTGTTGAAGCCAGCCTTTCAGGAAGCCTGCCGCAGCGCGCTGGAAGAGCTCGCGCGCGAGACGGCCGATGGCGGACCAGCCTTGCTCGTTGGCGTGCCGTGGGCGGAGGAGGGTGCGTGTTACAACGCTGTCGCGCTGCTCGATGCGGGGCGCATCGCAGCGGTTCGGTTCAAGGTCGATTTGCCCAATTACGGTGTGTTCGACGAGAAGCGCGTGTTCAAGGCCGGTCGTATGCCGGGGCCAATCGTGTTTCGCGGTGTGCGGATTGGTGTGCCGGTATGCGAAGACATCTGGTCGCCGGATGTTGTCGAATGTCTGACGGAGACCGGTTCTGAATTGCTGCTGGTGCCCAACGGCTCGCCCTATTGGCGCGGCAAACATGACGAGCGTATCGGTATCGCCACGGCCCGTGTGGTGGAGACCGGGCTGCCGCTTGTCTATCTCAACCAGGTCGGCGGGCAGGATGAACTGGTTTTCGACGGCGGCAGCTTCGCGTTGCAGGCGGACCGGAGTTTGGCGCTGCAATTGCCAGCTTTCGTCGAGACCATCGCCCGCACCGTCTGGGAGCGTCGCGGCGATACATGGGTCTGCACGGAAGGACCCCGCACCATCGTTGAGGAAAACGACGAGGCCGATTACGCCGCCTGCGTGGTTGGCCTGCGCGATTATGTGAACAAGAACCGTTTTCCCGGCGTGGTGATGGGATTGTCCGGCGGTATCGATTCCGCCATCTGTGCCGCGATGGCCGTCGACGCGCTGGGGCCGGAGCGGGTTCACTGCATCATGCTGCCATTCCGCTTCACGTCGGGCGAGTCCGTGTCGGATGCGGAAGCCTGCGCCAAGGCGCTCGGTGTGCGCTATGACAGCTTGCCCATTGCGCCAGCCGTCGAGGGATTCGAGCAGCTTCTCAAGCCACTTTTTGGCGATCGGCCACGCGATATCACGGAAGAAAACCTTCAGAGCCGCGCACGCGGCACCATTCTGATGTCGGTGTCAAACAAGTTTGGCCCGATGGTCGTCACGACCGGCAACAAATCGGAGATGTCGGTTGGTTACGCGACGATTTATGGCGACATGAACGGTGGCTTCAACCCGATCAAAGACCTCTATAAAACACAGGTCTTTGCGCTCTGCCGTCTGCGCAACCGCTGGAAACCGGCTTTTGCCAAGGGCCCCGATGGTGAAGTCATTCCAGACAACATCATCGTGAAACCGCCCACGGCGGAATTGCGCGAAAACCAAAAGGATCAGGATTCCCTGCCACCTTATGAGGTCTTGGACGACGTTCTGCAGGGTCTCGTCGAGCGCGAGGAGCGCGTGTCAGACATTGTCGCGCGCGGTCACGATCCTGAAATCGTCAAAAAGGTTGAGCGTCTGCTTTATCTTGCCGAATACAAGCGGCGTCAGTCCGCGCCCGGCGTGAAGGTCACGAAGAAAAATTTCGGACGTGATCGGCGCTACCCAATCGTCAATCGGTTTCGCGATCAGGGCATGCCGTTAACGGCACCCGATGCCGCGTTGGCCCCGGCCAAAGTGCAGGGCACAAGTGAGCGGTTTGAAGACTAGGGCCCGCGCTGCCCTTTGATTTGAAACGCCATCAAAAAAAAGAGGGGCTTTTTGGGCCCCTCTCAAGGTCTTACCAATGTTCAAGTCTTAGTTGCAGACGCGGACGCGACGAACGCGCCACTCGTAGCCGTCCCAGAAGCGCTCGCGGCGGATCCGGCACTCTTCCTCATCTTCATATTCCACCGGAGGCGCAACGCGCACCGGGCGGCTCTCGTAGACAACTGGCGGCGGTGCAGGGCGTGCGGCACCGCCCGCAATGGCGCCCAGCGCCAATCCGCCGATCACGCCAGCGGCAATCGCGCCGCCGTCATCACGGGCCGAGGCATGCTGAACGGGCAGAAGGAAGCTGGTCATGGCAAAGCTCGCCACCAATGTGGCGGCCAGACGTCGGCGGCGGGTCGGGGTCGACATAGACATGGGGATTGCTCCAGAAAGCGCGGTTTTCGGACAGGTCTTGGAAAACAGCATCAACGCAAGAAGATGAATGATTCCTTATCGTGGCAATAAAATGGGCGTGACACAACTTCGCCTCGCATGAAGCAACTCAACATTTAATGCGGGGCTTGTGAATCAGCCACCGAGGTAGGCTGTGATGATGCGGGGATCGCCCGCGATCTCTGCCGCCGCACCGCTGAGCTCGATGCTGCCAGACTCGAGCACATAGGCCGTGTCGGCGATCTCCAGCGCGCTCTGGGCGTTCTGCTCCACCAAGAGGATGGTGCGGCCCTCGGCCTTCAGGGCGGCGATGATCGCGAATATCTCCTCCACAAACAACGGCGCCAGCCCCATGGACGGCTCATCCAGCAACAAAAGCCGCGGATTGGCCATGAGTGCGCGGCCCATGGCCAGCATCTGCTGTTCGCCGCCTGACAAAAGCCCGGCGGATTGGGACAAGCGCTCGGCAAGCCGGGGGAAGCGGGTCAAGACATCTTCGCGCCGTCGTTTTGTCTCGGCTGCATCCGTCAAAAGATAGGCACCCAGCGCCAGATTTTCCTCGATGCTCATCTGCGCAAACACCTGGCGACCTTCGGGCACCTGCACGATGCCGCGCTGCGCAATTTTGTGCGGCGACAGGCCGGTGATGTCCTCGCCATCAAAGCGGATCGTGCCAGAGCGGGGTTTCAGGAGGCCGGAAATGCCGCGCAAGGTCGTGGACTTGCCCGCACCATTGGCGCCGATCAGGGTCACGACGGAGCCCTGCGGCACGTCAAGCGAAATGCCGCGAACCGCTTCCGTCTTATCGTAGCCAAGAACAAGCGTCTCGATGGACAGCAAGGGTATGGCGCTCATGGGGCACCGCCAGTTGA
>CAIZGQ010000659.1 GCA_903932565.1 uncultured Hyphomicrobiales bacterium | reverse complement strand
CTGCGCCCGCGAAGCCTGCCCTGGAACAGGAGACGTATCGGCTGGAAGCGCTTGCCCGCGTCCGCCGCGTGGCGCAGGCTGAATCCGGATTTGTCGAGCGCCTCGTAGCTTTCTGGACCAACCACTTTGCCATTTCCGTGGCAAAGAGCGGCCTGGCACGATTGATGATCGGCGCCTTCGAACGTGAAGCCATTCGGCCCAACATCTTTGGGCCATTTGCCAATCTTCTGCGGGCGGTCGAGCAGCACCCGCTGATGCTGCATTACCTGGATAACCAGCAATCCATCGGGCCAAATTCGCGCGGCGGACAAAACGGCAAGCGCGGGCTGAATGAAAATCTCGCCCGCGAAATCATGGAACTCCACACCATGGGCGTGGGCACTGGTTACCAGCAGACCGATGTCACGCATCTCGCCGCCATCCTCACGGGCTGGACGATTGCCGGCCGCGACGGGCGCAATGGAACACCCGGGACCTTCGCGTTCCTGCCCAACAACCATGAACCGGGTCCGCAGACGTTGTTGGAAAAAGTCTATGCGGATGCAGGCGTCGGGCAGGGCGAGCAGGCCTTGGAGGATTTAGCACATCAGCCGGCCACAGCCGGGTTTATCGCAACCAAGCTGGCACGCCATTTCGTCGCTGACGCCCCACCACCGGCGCTTGTGAACAAGCTGCGGACCACATTTTTGAAAACCAACGGCGATCTGGCTGCGGTGACAAACGCGCTTCTGGATGCCGATGAAGCGTGGCATACGCCTCTCTCCAAAATGCGAAGCCCAACCGATTATGTGCTCGCCGCAACGCGTCTGTTTGGACGCATGCCCGAAGAGCCCGGCGCCATCCTTGGGAGTTTGGCGCAACTCGGCCAGCCGCTTTGGACGCCGCCGGGGCCGAACGGATTTCCTGACGTTGCATCCGCCTGGATGTCGCCTGAAGGCATGAAGTTGCGGCTCGATCTTGCGGCGCAGATGGGTCAGCGGTTGCAAAATCTACCTATAAACCCGAGCGATCTTTTAAATGACGCCCTGGGCCCAGCGGTGTCCTCGCAGACGCGTGAGACGGTCGCGCGGGCCGAATCCAAGCAACAGGGATTTGCGCTGTTGTTGATGTCGCCCGAGTTTCAGCGGCGCTAATCGTGAAAAACGATTCTGATACAAGGATGAACGCCATGTCGCCTCGCATCTTTTCAAACATTGGTCGTCGGCAGTTCCTGCGCGCAGGCGGCGCGTTCGGCGCAACGGCGTTTCTGCCGCGCCTGAGTTCGGCGGCCTCGGCACGCGACCCCCGCCTTGTCGTGATTATTTTGCGTGGAGCCTTGGATGGTCTGTCCGCGGTGGGGCCGGTTGGGGATCCCGACTATGCGGGCCTGCACGGCGACATCGCGCTGCGTCTCGAGGGGGCGAATGCAGCGCTGCCGCTTGATCCGTTTTTCGCGCTCAACCCCGGCATGCCGGTCTTTCACAGCCTGTTCAAACAGGGCCAATCGGCAGTTGTCCACGCCACCGCGACCGCTTACCGCGAGCGCTCGCACTTCGACGGGCAGGACGTGCTCGAAAGTGGCTTTGCGGGACCAGGCCGCACGCAGTCTGGCTGGCTGAACCGCGCGCTGGAGGCGATGCCGCACGGCGATCGCATCAGCGCGAAAGGTGCCCTCTCGGTGGGCGCTATCACACCATTGGTGTTGCGCGGCGGGGCACAGGTTGTGGGATGGGCACCGACAAATCTGGTGTCGGCGGGGGATGATTTGGCGACGCGATTACTTGATCTTTACCGGCATCAGGATGCAGCGCTCGGCAATGCCCTTAGCGATGGTCTCAACATCGACCGTATCGCCATGCGTGAAATGGGCAGTGATACAAAACCACGTGGAGGATTTGATAGTGTTGCGGGCATGCGGCAGGCGGCGCAGGGCGCGGCCAAACTGATGGCGGCCGACGATGGTCCGCGCATTGCCGCCCTCGCCTTTGATGGCTGGGACACCCATGCCAATGAGGGGGGCCCAACGGGGCGTCTCGCCATGCTGCTGTCGGGGCTCGATGGGGCGTTTGACGAATTCAAGAAAGGCCTGGGTCCGCGCTGGTCCGATACAGCCATCGTCGCCATCACGGAATTTGGCCGCACGGCGAAGATCAACGGCACGGTGGGCACGGACCACGGGACCGGCACTGTCGCGTTTCTGGCCGGCGGGGCCATCCGGGGCGGCCGTGTCATTGCCAATTGGCCTGGTCTGAAACCAGCGCAATTGTATCAAGCGCGCGATCTTGCGCCGACGACGGATCTTCGGGCAGTCCTGAAGGGCGTCCTGGCCGATCAGTTCGGTCTGTCAGCCGCAGTTCTAGGCGAAAAAGTCTTCCCGGACTCTGCGGCTGTTCGGCCCATTCAGGGCCTCATCGCGGCGTGAGAGGGTTATGGTCTGCGTCAAACTCGTGGGATGCAGGAAGCTGCGGATTTGAGTATGGTCTTGGCCATGTTGAAAGAACCGTCCTTCTCCGCTGTTGCTCCGTTTCGCGCATCGCGTTGGCGCAGGTTTGCCGTGGCCGGCCTTGTGGCCGCGGTTCTGGCACCGCTCGTGAGCATGCCTGCCAGCGCGCTGGATGGCGACGATGGGGCCCATTATTGGGTTCAGGAGCGCCTGAGAGCGGATGCCGCGCGCCGGCGGCTGGAAGGCCCGATCGTGCAGCGGCCAACGCGCCTTATCCGGCGCGCCGCGCCTGTGCTGGGCTATGCGCGCCCGGCCGGCCCCAATGAGGTGCCACCGGCCGACCCCAATGCGCCGCAGGAAGCTCGCCCGGCGGACGCCAGTGCCCCGCCAACAGCAGCAAATCCGCCCGGCATCGAGCCCAACCAGGCCGCGCAAGCGCCCGCCGTGCCACAGGCGACATTCACAGTCCTGGTCATGGGCGACAGCATGGGCCAGATGCTGGGCCAGGGCCTGACGGAGGCGTTTGGCGAAAGCCGCAATGTCGTGGTGTTGCAGCGCGCCAAGGAAAACACCGGCCTCGTCCGCGATGATTATTACGATTGGGTCAAGGGCGCACGCGATCTCGCCAACGGCCCGGACAGAATCGATTTTGCGGTGATGATGATTGGCAGCAATGACAATCAGGTTTTGCGCGACGGCAACGTTGTCGCCGAGCCGCAGTCACCGCGCTGGAAGCAAATTTATACGCAGCGTGTCGAAGCTATCGATCAAGCGTTTCGCGATCGCAAAATCCCGCTGGTCTGGCTCAGTGCGCCAATTGTGAAGAGCGACCGTTTGTCGGCGACGCTTCTGCGCGCCAACGAAATTTATCGCGAGGCCGCCAATACCAATCACGCGACCTATGTCGACATTTGGGAACCATTCGCGGACGACCGGGGAATGTTTGCAAGTTATGGCCCCGACCTTGGGGGACAGATCACCAAACTTCGATCGGCTGATGGCGTTCATTTCACCAAAGCGGGCGCGCGCAAGCTGGCGCATTTTGCTGAAATCGAAATCCGCCGCGCACTGGATCAGGCGCGCCCGGTGATCGATCCGACGATCGCCAATCTTGCGCCGCAAGTGTCGCCCGCGGACCCGAGTCTGTCGCAGCCGGTGAACCAGCCGAAAATTGATGTGCCATCCAGTCAACCCGCGCGGGCACCCGATGATTTGCAGGCGCTGCTGCCTGCCCCCGCCGCAGCGTTGCAACCCGTGATCCCCATCAAGCCGGCTGCAGGTGCCGTTCTGCCTTTGACAACGCCGGTTATTTCGCCCGGCGGGCAATTGGCGACGCCGAGCCGCACGGCACTTCGGCGTCCGGCTGCACCTGCTTCATTGGTTGAACAGGTGCTTGTGGAAGGTCGACCGGTTGAGCCGCGCGCTGGCCGCGCCGACGATTTCCGTTGGCCCCGGACCCCTTGATTTTCAGGGCAAGACTGAGGCCGCAAGATTTCGTCGGCAAGACTTAAGTGCTTGGGTCGAGGCCATCGCGTTGATGTGATGAAGCTGTCACCAAGGATGCCGATGCTGAGCTTGACCCTGAGCCAAAGACCTTCTTTGAATGTCGGCGAAAGCCGTCAAATCGATCTGTAACAGAGAGTCACGCACATGAAGCCGCAGCCCCGTTCACCCGCTCCCACGTCCAGCTTGGGCAAGCTTCTATGGATCACGCTGGCCGCAACGGCGCTCTCGGCGCCTGCCATGGCGCAGGGTTTCAACGGGCGTATGTCTTCGCCCTACAGCCGCCCGCTGCCACCAGCCGCGACGGCCGACCCGCGCGAGACATCGCAGTATTACTACGACCCGTCCGACTCCTCCCGCTATCAGCCACGCGCGAGTGTCGATCGCGCGCCCGCACAAGCGCCCGTGGCCGCCATTGCGCCATCGGCTTTCCCCCAAGCGGCCCCGCAGGCCGGTGCGCGCCGCGTGCCCTTGCCGCCGGATGCGGACCCGAACTATTCCAGCCTCTACAATTACGATTCCGAGATCGATGGGCGGTCGACGCGCCGCATGGTGTCGGACCCGACCAACAGCGAAGCCGGGGCCATCACCATCCAGACCAAGACCCGCAAGCTGTATCTCTCGCTTGGCAATGGCCAGGCATGGGAATACGGCATCGGCGTTGGTCGTCAGGGCTTTTCCTGGAAGGGCACAGCCATGATTGGCCGCAAGGCTGTCTGGCCTGGCTGGACGCCGCCACCGGAAATGGTCGCCCGCCGCCCCGATCTGCCCGTCCATATGGATGGCGGCATGAGCAACCCGCTGGGGGCGCGGGCGCTGTATCTGTTCCAGAACAACAAGGACACGTTGTTCCGGATCCACGGCACCAATGAGCCCGACACCATCGGCCACGCGGTGTCGTCCGGCTGCATCCGCATGTTGAATGCCGATGTGCTTGATCTCTACACCCGCATTCCGGTGGGCACCCGCGTCAGCGTGATGTGATCATCACGGGCCGACGGCGCGCTGCGTCGGCCCGAACCTTTCGTGACAGCATACGGCTTTGATGCGCGAGCCCTCGGTGCGAGCGGCTTCAAGCGCCTGGTGTGCGCCACCCGTTTTTCCTGTCGCGATACGCCATAAGGCCCGAGTCAGGTCCTTCAGCGATTCATAACGGCTCAAACGTGCTATGATTCGAATTGGAATCAGGCGCTTTGCGCCGATGCGTCCCGGCACTGCCGTCGCTTTTCCCTCTGTAGCTTCCCTGTTCTTGCGTCTGTGTTGCGTGTTCCCCTAGTGGATGAACGAGGCAGACGGCCGCGTTCGTCCGGAAACCAATTGATCCGGTTTCCACCGCGCGACCTGTCCCTGCCACGCGCGTCGTTTCGGCCTTTGGGCCGGGCGATGTCGACCTAGGACGAGGCCAAGAGGACTTGAGATGGCAAAGCATGTTGCAGTTTTGATGGGCGGCTGGTCAGCCGAGCGCGACGTGTCGTTGCGCTCGGGCGCAGCCTGCGCGCGCGCACTGGAGTCCCAGGGCTTCAAGGTCACACCAGTGGATGTCGACCGCAACATTTCCGCTGTGCTTGCTGATTTGAAGCCCGATGTCGCGTTCAATGCGCTGCATGGGCGCGTCGGAGAAGACGGCACCATTCAGGGTGTGCTGGAGACGTTGCGCATTCCCTACACACATTCAGGCGTGCTCGCCTCGGCCCTTGCCATGCAGAAGGATGTCGCCAAGACGGTTCTGGCCGCCGCTGGCGTGCCCGTCGCGCCGGGCAAGACAGTGCATCACAAGGATGCCGGCCGCGGCCACATCATGACGCCGCCTTATGTCATCAAGCCAGTGAATGAGGGCTCGTCGGTTGGCGTCTATATCGTCAAGCAAGGCGACAATCATCCGCCGACCGATTTGCTCGCGGATGACTGGCCGCACGGCGAGATGGTTTTGGTCGAGCGCTATGTTGCCGGGCTTGAACTCACATGCGCGGTTTTGGACGACAAACCGCTCGCCGTCATTGAGATCAAGCCGGTGTCCGAAACTTTCTATGGATATGACGCAAAATACGCCAAAGGCGGGTCAATTCACATCTTGCCGGCAAAAATTAAACCGAAAATTTACCATCGTGTCCAAGAGTTAACCCTCGATGCGCATAGGGCGCTCGGGTGCCGCGGCGTGAGCCGAACTGACTTCCGATACGACGATTCATCCGCTGGCGGAGACGAACTCGTGGTGCTGGAAGTGAACACTCAACCCGGCATGACCGAGACCTCCCTTGTGCCGGAACTCGCAGCAGATGCTGGTTACTCGTTCGGTGAGCTGGTGAAATGGATGGTGGACGACGCAACCTGCGACCGTTGAGGGAGGCCTCACCTGCGCTGGCCCTCGCGGCTATGCCGCAGGGGCGTCCCGAACGGTTGCCCGAAGCCCGGCCGGCTCCCTCGCGGGGGAGCAAGGCCGCCATGCTGCGGGCTCGCAAGCGTGAGGCGCGGCGTCGGCACCTGCTGGCCCGCGCGCTGCACGTCATGCAGATCCCTGGCTTTGGCGTCACGCTGGTTCTCGCGCTCCTGGTCGCAACCGGCTTTGCTGGCATTATGCTGGGCGGGCAGTACCGCGCCTTCGTGGCCGATTATGGCGATGTTCGCGATGTCATGGCCCGCGCGGTGGGCCTGGGCATCAAGGCCGTGACGATCACCGGCCAAAAGGAACTGGAGACCAAGGAAACTCTTGAAGCCGCTGGTGTGACGCCGCGCAATTCTTTGGTTTTTGCGGACGTCGACGATATGCGCGCTGGCCTGCTGCGTGCGCCGCTGATCAAGGATGCAACAGTCCGCAAATTGTATCCCGATCAGATCGTCATTGCGCTGACCGAGCGCGAGCCCTTTGCGGTCTGGCAGCGCGACGGCAATGTGCAGGTCGTGGCTGCCGATGGGACCCCAATCGATACGCTGCGCGACGAGCGTTATCTCAGCCTACCGTTTGTGGTGGGCGAGGGCGCCAATGCGCACATTTCTCAATATCTCAGCCTGCTCGATGCGTCCGGCGACCTTCGCTCGAAGATTCGCGCCGGCATGTGGGTTGGCAACCGCCGCTGGGACAT
>CAIZGQ010000658.1 GCA_903932565.1 uncultured Hyphomicrobiales bacterium | reverse complement strand
GATTGCCAACGGGTATGCGGCAATCCTCAAAGATGACAGCGCGCGTGGGCTGCGCGTTCCAGCCCATCTTGCGCTCGTTGGCCCCCACGGAGAGGCCCTGGGTGCCGCCCTCGACAATGAAAGTTGAAATCCCGCCCGGCCCCTCTTCGCCGCTGCGCGCCATCACCACGTAAAATTCGTGCGGGTTGCCGGCACCTGAAATGAACTGTTTCTGGCCGTTCAGAATGTAGCCATCGCCGTCGCGTGTTGCTTTGGTTTTGAGGGCGGCAGCGTCGGAGCCTGCGCCGGGCTCGGTTAGGCAATAGCTCGCCAGTTGGTCCATGCGCAGCAGGCCCGGCAGCCAGCGCTGTCGCTGCTCTGGCGTGCCCCAGGTGTCGATCATCCAGGCGCACATGTTGTGGATCGACAGATAGGCCGCAACCGACGGGCAGCCGGTCGCCAACGCCTCAAAGATCATGGTGGCGTCGAGGCGGCTCAAGCCCGATCCGCCGATGTCGTCGCGCACATAAATTCCAGCCATGCCTAGGGCTGCGGCCTGGCGCAAAACATCGACGGGAAAGGTCTTTTTTTCGTCCCAGTCGAGCGCGTGCGGCGCAAGGCAATCATCTGCAAAGTTTTGCGCCATCTCGCGAATGGCCAGCTGGTCCTCATTGGGCGAGAACTGCATCCTTCGAAGTCTCCTCAGAGCATCCGCGCAAGCCTGTGGCGACCGGCCGATCCAAATTCGTTTTGCCGGACGACTGCAATGAGGTCGACATCATTGCAACGCAGGGTGCGCGCAGTCTAAGCACAACAAGCGTCGCGCCGAAGCCTCGCCATTGGGAGCATAACCGCATGAACCTCACATCCGTGCTGAAGGATCTCGCCACAGCTGAAGGCGTGCCTGACGAAGCGCTCAATTGGGCGCGCGAGCATTGGGATGTGGTGGGTCCTGCGGCCAAGCAGGTTCTGGCCCGCTGCGCCCGCGATCCGGAACATGTGCAGGAGCGCGATGCGTCGACCGCTTACTTTTTGCTGCATCTGGCAGCCGAGCTTGGCGACAAATCGTTTCTGCCGGGGCTGACGGCGGTCGCTCGCTTCGAGGGTGCCGCTGACCTTCTGTTTGGTGATACGCTGCCGATCACGCTTGGCCCCGTTCTGATCTCCATGACACGGGACGACCCGCAAGCCCTCGTGACCCTCGCCGACACGCCACAAACGGACGCAACCGTGCGCGGCGCGGCGTTTGAAGCCATGGCCTACCAGGTCGCTGCAAACCGTCTGTCGCGCGAGACCGTGATCGATTGCCTTGGCCGCTTTGCTGGGTCGCACGAGGACGAGCCGGAAGCTGATTGGATGGGCTGGGCCACCGCTGTTGCCCTCATAGCGGACGATGGGCTTCTGGCCCGGGCGAAGACAGCCTGTGAGGCCGGGCTTGTGCCGGATGAATGGCTGGATTTTGACGATATCACCAAGCTCGCCGAGGCGGCGCGCGCGCCTGACGCGGGCGTCACAGTTTGTGAAGGCGAGGACATCCGCCCCTTTGGCAATGTGGTTGAGGAAATGACGGCCCTGCAGGAGATGTTTGAAGACGCCGACGACGAAGAGGGCGAGTCTGAGGACGAGGCGGAATCGGACGAGGCGGAAACCGAGCCGGGCGCATCTGCAGATGCGGGGACTGTGACCAATCCCTATCGCGATGTTGGCCGCAATGATCCGTGCCCGTGTGGCAGCGGCAAGAAATTCAAGAAATGTCATGGCGCAGCCGGGGACGATTGAGGGCGAAACTGCATCTCATTTGGTCAGGCGGGTGCCTGCTCCAGCCTTGACCCCTCAATTTGTTCTCTCTATCTCTGAACCTATGGAAAGCTGCCAAAGTGCAGCACTGCCAGTGGGATCACGGCAGTCAGACGCCACATTGGCGTGGGGGAGACGGGAGCAGGGATGCGCAAATCTCATTTGCAGACACAGCCGATCGCTGCGGGTGGTCGCTCATGACCGCCACCCTGCTGGCCGCGGACCCTGATGTTCTGGATGACACCAAGATCCGCATTCGCGGTCTGACCAAGGTGTTCGAGACCAATTCGGGCCGGTTCGTTGCCCTCGACACGATCAATCTTGATAT
>CAIZGQ010000657.1 GCA_903932565.1 uncultured Hyphomicrobiales bacterium | reverse complement strand
CCCATGTCGATGAGCTTGGCGGCGGCGGCCTCGTAAAGATCAAAGCGTTGCGACTGGCGAACAGTCAGGTCGGGGTCGACACAAAGCCACGCAAGATCGGTCTCAATCGCCGTGATGAATTCTTCCTTCGATCGCTCGGCATCGGTGTCATCAAAGCGCAGGACGAACGTGCCGCCGTGGCGGCGGGCATAAAGGTAGTTCAGCAGAGCCGTACGGGCATTGCCAATGTGAATGCGGCCGGTTGGCGAAGGTGCGAAGCGGACGACGGGGGCGGACATGGGCTCTTCCCAACATTCTGGTTGTCTATCGGGCAAGTCTGCCCCTGCGCGCGGCGGCCTGCTCCGCGTTGATCTTTAGAAACAGGGCCGCCGGAGTTCGTCAATGATGCCGTCGTGGGCTCTGGTTGTTTTGGCACTCGCCCAATTGCCCAGTTGATGGTGATGGTCGCCTGGAGAGGTCTGCCGGTTGCGCTGCAGAATTGCGCAAGGGCAGGGGTAGGACGTAGGCAGATCTGTACCTTTTTTGCAGCGCCTGGAGAAAACTGCAGCAGAGTGCGAAAAATAAAGTCACGAAGCGCGTTTTTGAGCCGTGTTCCGACTTTGCGGAATCGTTCGACTCACTTAGCTTTTGAGGTGTCGTCAACAATTGAAAGGAGGTGATCCAGTGTCTCATTGTCATCAGCCGAGGTCATCGGTTTCTTGGACCTGGACTCCTCACATGGAGTTCTGCCCCGCGTGATGCGGCGCTTAGTGGTCTGAAGCCGGACTGCGGTAACGACAATGGAAAGGTCGCCCTTGGGGCGGCCTTTCTTACGTTTCGGGGCTCGGACTCACGATAAGCGCCCCGAAAATTCTGCAATGCCCGGCCCGGCGCCCCAACGAAAAAGGGGAGCCCGAAGGCTCCCCAAATCTTCTCTATGCCTGGCTGATGAGATCAGTCGTTGGCATAGATATCGCGGTCCTTGGTCTCGGGGATGAAGATCAGGCCGATGACGAAGGTCATCAGCGCGAACCCGATCGGGTACCAGAGGCCGTAGTAGATGTCGCCGGTCTGGGCCACCATGGCGAGCGCCGTGGCGGGGAGCAGACCACCAAACCAGCCGTTGCCGATGTGATAGGGCAGCGACATGGCGGTGTAGCGGATGCGGGTCGGGAAAAGCTCGACCAGCGCGGCAGCAATCGGGCCGTACACCATCGTCACGAAGATGATGAGCACGAACAGCAGGCCAACAATGCCGCCTGTTTGCGCACGGAAGATATCGAAGGGGTTCGACATCTTCACGATTGATGCATCACCCGGCTTGGGGTAGCCGGCCCCCTGCAGTGCGGCAGCAACATTCTTGGCGAAGTCTGGACCAGCGACAAACGGCACGCTCGTGTCGTTAATCTTGATGGTTGTCGGGGTTCCGGCGGGTGCCATCTCGGTTGCATATTTGACCGACTGGCCCGTCAATGTGCGACGCGCGATGTCGCACGGCGCTGTAAACTGACGAATACCGACGGGGTCGAAGAGGCTGCCGCAGACCGCAGGATCCGAGACGACCGTCACCTTGACGTTTTCAATAGCCTTTTCGAGGGTCGGGTTGGCGAGGCTCGTGATCTGCTTGAAGATCGGGAAGAAGGTCAAAGCAGCAATCAGGCAGCCTGCGAGGATGATCGGCTTGCGGCCAATCTTGTCGGAGAGCGCGCCGAAGACCACGAAGAAGCCCGTGCCCAGCAGCAGCGACCAGGCGATCAGCAGGTTTGCGGTGTAACCGTCAACCTTCAGAATGCCGGTGAGGAAGAACAGCGCGTAGAACTGCCCCGTGTACCACACCACGGCCTGACCGGCGGTGAGGCCAAACAGGGCGATCAAGGCGATCTTGCCGTTCTGCCAGTTGCCGAAGGCTTCCGAGATTGGGGCCTTCGAGCCTTTGCCCTCGTCCTTCATTTTCTGGAAGATCGGCGATTCGCTGAGCTGCATGCGGATCCAGACGGACACGCCGAGCAGCAGCACGGACACCAGGAACGGAATGCGCCAGCCCCAAGCCGCGAACGCCGGCTCACCGAGCGCCGTACGGGTGAACAGAATCACCAACAGCGACAGGAAGAGACCGAGCGTGGCCGTGGTCTGGATCCACGAGGTGTAAAAACCGCGACGACCCTGCGGCGCATGTTCGGCCACATAGGTGGCTGCACCACCGTATTCACCGCCCAGTGCCAGGCCCTGCAGCAGGCGAAGGCCAATCAGAATGACCGGTGCGGCCACGCCAATCGTTGCATAGGAGGGGAGCAGACCCACGATGAAGGTCGAGAGGCCCATGATCAGAATGGTCACAAGGAATGTGTACTTGCGGCCGATCATGTCACCAAGGCGACCAAACACCAGTGCGCCGAACGGGCGAACCAGGAAGCCGGCTGCAAAGGCCAGCAGTGCGAAGATGTTGCGGGTGTTCTGGGTGAACTCGCTGGAGAAAAACTGCGAGCCAATCACTGTTGCCAGCGATCCGTAGAGATAAAAATCATACCATTCAAAGACGGTACCAAGCGAGGACGCGAAGATAACGCGCTTCTCGTCTCCCGTCATGGGGCGAGCCTTGTCGGCGGCCACTGTTGCCGTTGCCATTGTCATGTCGACACCTCAGTTAAATTTCTGACACGTGGACAGACGGCGATCCTCCCGACGCCCATCCCAGATTACGATCGGTCTTATTGTGCCTGACCGTTCCGACGTGAAAATCGGTCGAAAGCACTGCGATGTCGTCCCCTTAAAAAGTCGTAGACGCATGCTGCCGTCAAACACGGCCTTCTAATGGGCTCCGCTCGTTGGCACCCAATTTCAAAATCACAAATTCAAATAAACAGCGGGGCGAAATCGCTGGCGTCTTTTCTGCAGCAAACACCTTGGGCGGGGCTGTTGTGGTCCCCGATCGTTTCGAACAGGGCCGCAAGTGTCCCGTTTTGACACATGGCACCTGCCGGTGATCGAACATGGGACAGGCGAGCCCCCGTATTGCGTGTGTGTTGAGGAGCGTCAGATGACCAGATCGACCCGTTTTTCCAGAAGCTGGATGGTGTTTGCCCTTGCGGGTGTTGCGTTGGCCGCGCCGGCTCAGGCTGGCGACTACGGCGAGCCCCATGTCATCTATTCGACGGCTCAGGCCTCGTCCGGCTTCGAGGTCGTGCGCGCGCCTCAGGTTTTTGGGGCTGTTCATGCCGCAACCGGGCTGGTGCCGGACGGTCCTTATTATCACCTGCCAATCCGCGATCGGGCTTGGTGGCGGGAACATGCCTATTACGGACCCCGTGAGCGGGATGCGCGCCGTCCCCAGCTCGTGGCGCGGACCTACGCGGCGCGGGATTACGATGTCGAAATTCAGCCGCGGCGTGCGCACCGGACATCGTGGGAGATGCGTGACGGCCGTCGGCTCGCCCCCCGAATGACCACGACCGACCCGCGCGATTTTGGCACCGATGCGGATGAGGTGACAATCGTGCGCGGCTACGACCGGACCGCGGAATTGCCAATCGTGACGCAAGGTGTCGCCAGCGACGGCGGAGCCGGATGTTCCGGGACGGCCGTCTACCAGTCGGGCATCACCCGGCCGCAGGGCATTGTGCAGCCCAAAGCGCGGGATCCGTTGGTGATTTACGGCACCACGAGTCCTTGCCAGCCCGCACTTAGCGTCTACCGCAGCCCCTGACACAATCTGGTGCGGAGCGCCTATTTGAGGGCGCTGCGCACCAATGTCAGTGCGACGGCGCAGGCGTTCGACACGTTCAGGCTCTTGATGGCACCAGGCATGTCGAGCCGCGCCAGCACGTCGCAATTCTCGCGTGTGAGGCGGCGCAGCCCCTTGCCCTCGGCCCCCAGCACAAGGGCCAGCGGGCGGGACAGCGTTGTATCCTCGAGGGACGCGGGGCCTTCGGAATCCAGACCCACCCGCAAGTATCCAAGATCTGCCAACTGTTCGAGGGCGCGGGCGAGATTGACCACGGTGACCAGCGCCACATGCTCCAGGCCGCCGGATGCGGATTTGGCGAGCACCCCGGTGAAGGCCGGCGAATGGCGCTCCGTGGTAATCAGCGCGTCCACGCCAAAGGCCGCCGCCGTGCGCAGGATCGCGCCGACATTGTGTGGGTCGGTCACCTGGTCGAGCACCAGCACGATGCCCGTGTTCGGCAGATCCGAAATATCCAGCACTTCGATGGGCTTGGCTTCTGCCAGCACACCCTGATGCACGGCGTCGGGGCTCAGGCGGGAGGCGATGACATCCGCCTCGACGAT
>CAIZGQ010000656.1 GCA_903932565.1 uncultured Hyphomicrobiales bacterium | reverse complement strand
TTGTTTCAAACCTGCTGGGTATGACGAAGCTGGAATCCGGGGCTCAGGATTTGCGCCGTGACTGGGTGGATCTGTCTGAGGTGGTCCTGGCAGCCGTAGCACGGGCCCGAAAATCATTCCTATCTCGCGAAGTTGATGTTTCCATGCCCGCGAGCACACCTCTTGTTCGCGGGGATACGATTTTACTGGAGCAGGTCATTTTCAATCTTCTGGACAATGCTGAAAAATATGTTCCGGCAGGAAGCCCAACCCAAGTGCGACTGCGATCGGAGGCAATGGAACTCGTCATCGAAGTGGAGGACGATGGACCCGGCATCCCCAGTGATGAATTGCAATCGGTGTTTGAAAAGTTTTATCGGGTTCAGGGTGGAGACGGGCGTCCCGCGGGAACCGGTCTTGGGCTTGCCATTGCAAAAGGCGTGGTTGAAGCCATGGGTGGAACCATCATCGCCGAAAGCCCTGTCGCCAATCATCGAGGGACACGGATCGTCATTCGACTCCCTGCGGAAGATCAACCCTCGCAGCAAGCTGCTAACGAATAGGAACCTCATGTCCGTTCGCGCCAAGGTTCTGATTGTGGATGACGAACCTCAAATCAGACGCATTTTAAAGCCGAGCTTGATGGCTGAGGGCTATGAAGTCATCAGCGCTGCAACCGGCAAAGAGGCTCTTGAAAGGTTCCGAACGCGCGCACCGGATATCATCGTTCTTGATCTTGGCCTGCCGGATATGGATGGGAAGGATATTGTCAAAATCATCCGGGCGACGTCATCTGTCCCTATCCTGATTCTTTCAGCGCGCGAGCTGGAAACAGAGAAGGTGATTGCGCTTGATCTGGGGGCCAATGATTATGTGAACAAACCAGCCGCCATTGGCGAGCTGATGGCGCGAATTCGCGCCGCACTTCGGCATTCGGGCAACACCCAATCACTGAAGACGAAACTCCAAGTGGGATCTTTGACAATTGATGCGATCACGCATGTGGCAAGTTCGAACGGCCAGCCTTTGAAACTTACACCCAAGGAGTTCGATCTTTTGCTCTTTCTGATGAGATTTGCTGGCCGTGTGATCACGCACCAGCAAATTTTAACGACGGTGTGGGGACCCTCGCATACTGAAGATGCGCAGTACCTGCGCGTGCTGATCCGGCGACTGCGTGAAAAAATAGAAGATGATCCAAGCGATCCGAAAACGATCCAGACCGAATCTGGAATTGGTTATAGGTTGTCCGAGCCTACCGAGCGCCCTTAAATTGAAGCTGCTCGACAAGGTGGAAACAAAAAATCAGCCGCGCATTTCTTCTCGCAGCGAAAGTACTTTGCAGACGTCCAACAAGTTTAGCCTGGCAAAGATGAACTGGCTTATCGTGCGGTTCAGTTTCAGCATGTTGAGGCACATGTTTTCAAACGTAGGTCAGCAAGAGCATCAAAAATACGGCGCATATAATACACCCTAAGGCATAGGCGGTTTCATCGTTCTGTATCGGCTGCACGGTGGAATTTTCCCAGGACTCAGATATGACGCTGCCTTTCTGTCGCGTAGATACTGCGAGCTTCGCGCATAAAAATTCTATGCGTATTTTGAAATTAAACATAAAATCAAGGCTGATGTGTCAAAACGCGTTGGGGTAAACGTTGAAGAAATTTTATGTTTCGGGCCTCATTACGTCTCGAAATTTTATGCTTGGCGCAAATATCGTTTGAAAGGTTCGAAAACAAAATTACAGGATCTCTAACATGAAAGCTCCATCCACATGGGCGGTGCGTGCTGCCGTTGTGTCGGTACCTTGGGCGCATCCAAGCAGGTCCGACATTTTTGAAACTCTGTTTGACGCAGTTTGCAATGCCTCTTCGGAGGGCACCGAACAGGGACCTTGGATCATCCTTGAAGACGGACGTGTTCTCAGCCCTGGTCAAATTTCAGATCTCAGGCACTCGATTCATGCAGGGTCGTTAACTTTGCCCGCTTGGGTCATTGATATTTAAGTTGCAGAATCTTCCATCTTTTCAGCTTCCGAATGCCAAGGCCTGGGTATGGTTTTGGCAGTCAGACGGGAGTGTTCGAAGCAACGCAGAAGGCATTGATTGGACAAGCCACCTGGTCTAAAACCCCGGCATGCGTACCGACCTCGCATATTTTCTTTGCTGAGTGGTTTAGTGAAATGCAGATCAGTGAACTCATCCCGCTCGAACATGTGGATGTCCGTGTTCGGGTGGCAACGAAGACGCAGCTTCTGAAAGAGCTTTCACGCCAAACCGCGAAAATCACAAATATTGACGAGAGCCTTGTCCTCAGGGCGCTAAACGATCGTGAGCAACTCGGGTCCACGGGAGTTGGAGGGGGGATTGCGCTGCCACATGCTCGAATTCCTGGCCTCAAACAAAGTGTTGGCTTGTTGATGAGTCTTGAGCGTCCAATTGACTATGGTGCGATCGATGAAGGTCTTGTGGACCTCGTGGGACTGTTGTTGTTGCCTGACGATGCCAAGAGCGACGCGAATTCAGCACTCGCCTGCATTGCGCGACGGCTTCGAGAGCCAGGTGTCGCTGCTGAGTTGAGAAAGGCGAAAACGGCTGAAAATTTCTACAAGGTTTTGGCGCCAAATTAGACGTCGAACCAGCAGCGGAACATTGATGGATTGTCGGACCTTGTTAAAAACAATGTTGCGACGCAAGGGTGTTGGGTTTGCATCGCTTATAAGGCATGTCCATTTTATAAAAGCTCAGGCGGATTTCGATTGATTTCCTGCGATCTGGGCTTTGCAAACGATCACGGTTTGTCATGGGTTGAAACGTGACCCCTG
>CAIZGQ010000655.1 GCA_903932565.1 uncultured Hyphomicrobiales bacterium | reverse complement strand
AGGGTCACATGCAAAAGGCGGCCTTCGGGCCGCCTTTTTTGTTGGCTCGGTGCGATGTCAGCTCAGATAGCGTTGGTGAGAAGCCCGCGATGATGGCGCAGGCTGTAGCCGCGCACGTTACGCGCGTCGCGCAGCAAGCGACCGGACCGACGCACATCGCCACTGATCAATCTGGAGGGCGACGTGCCCATCCGCTCTTGCAACCGGTCTTCCAGCGGCAAAACTCTGCGGGCCGGTGAAAGTGGCCGCAAGACCACGCGCGGCTGATCGGAGACGCCAGGTGACTTCGGTCTTGGCCCCTTCGCATCCTCTGGCGCGCGCCCCAGACCGGACACGATCGGGGCCGTGGCAATCGCCATTTGCTCAACCAATGCTGGATAGTGCGGCATCGAGGCATTGAGCGCCGTTGGCACCATCATCGGGCCAACCATGGGGGTCAGCGCGAAGTCTTCGCTGTGCGTGTCGCTGCCGTCTTCGTTGTGCCGTGGGCGGAAAATGGCAATCGCAGTCAAGGCCAGCGTGCACAGCAGCATCATCCGCCAGGAACCGGATGCGCAAATCGCCCCGAACCATGCTGCGGATGAAAGACTGACGAGGTCGCCCGGCGGATAGCCCCGTGCGTCAATCGCCAGAAGCACCATCACAAAACCCTGGCAGATCAGCGCCACGGGCAAAGCGATGATTGTTGCCAAAATCAGCGTTTCGACGATCCGGTCGTGCGAGAGGTCGGCGATCTCATCAAAACCTGGAAACAGGACCAGCAGCAGTGTGAGGCAACCGAGTGCGGCTGACAGCGCATGGGCCCCAACGGCGTTGGAAGCCCGCACGAGGGTTCGGTCAAAGCCGACAAAACCACCGAGCGCGGCTGCGGCAAGGCACATGAACATCGGGCTGGCGAACAATCCGACCTCCCCTAACGGAAACGGTAAGGATTGATTAACATTAACGAATGCTTGCAGCCACAGAACTTGCCGCGCTTGGTTAACGGTAGTAGCCAAAACTATGGTGTTGTTATGTTATCCCGAATTTTTTAGGGCGACTGGCAACGCATGGGGGAAAACTCTGTTTCCGTTTTCGTTCCGTTCCCTTTTGCAACCCTCCATGGCATAGGATGAACAACCCGATTCACCGGAGACTGTCCTGACAATGGCGAGCAACCGCGATCTTTTCGGCTCGGCAGCTGCGCCCCGCAAATCCCAAACCGCGTCCGCTGTCGCCAAGCCTCTCGCCAAAGAGGTGTCCGCGAAACCCTCCGCGCCCAAGGCCTCGGCGGCCCCGACACTGGGCACGCCCGGTGAGGCTGGCTATACTGCGGCCTCGATTGAAGTGCTTGAAGGACTTGAGCCGGTCCGGCGTCGTCCCGGCATGTACATTGGCGGGACGGATGAGACCGCCCTGCATCATTTGTTCGCCGAGGTCCTCGACAACTCGATGGACGAGGCGGTGGCGGGTCACGCAACCTTCATCGATGTCAGCGTGGAGCCCGATGGCTGGCTGACGGTCTCGGACAATGGCCGTGGCATCCCGGTCGATCCGCATCCCAAGTTTCCGAAAATCTCGGCGCTTGAAGTCATCATGACGACGCTGCATGCGGGCGGAAAGTTTGACTCCGGCGCCTATCAGACCTCCGGCGGCCTGCATGGCGTCGGCGTTTCCGTCGTCAATGCCCTGTCCGAGCGCCTCGAGGTGGAGGTCGCGCGCGCCAATGTCCTGTATCGGCAGGTCTTTGCACGCGGCGT
>CAIZGQ010000654.1 GCA_903932565.1 uncultured Hyphomicrobiales bacterium | reverse complement strand
GGACCCAGAGGTCTTCCGCCAGCACACACACCCACAAGTCATTCAAATCATAGCCATTCCACCATTCACATGAAGGGTTTGGCCCGTCATGTACGCAGCTTCGCGACTGGCAAGATAAACAACAGCAGCAGCCACATCCGCCCCGACGCCAAGGCGACCGGCCGGGATTGTCGCCATAATGGTCTCGCGCTGCTTTTCATTCAAGGCGTCCGTCATGGGGCTTTCGATGAAGCCCGGTGCGATGCAATTGACGGTGATGCCACGGCTTGCCACTTCCGCGGCGAGAGACTTCGACATCCCGATCATGCCTGCTTTGGACGCTGCATAATTGCCCTGCCCCGGATTGCCGGTCACGCCCACAATCGAGGTGATGCCGATGATGCGACCGAACCGGCGCTTCATCATGCCCCGCAGAACGGCGCGCGACAGGCGAAACGCTGAGCCGAGAATGACGTTGAGCACCGTGTCCCAATCGTCGTCCTTCATGCGCATGAAGAGACCATCACGGGTGATGCCAGCATTGTTCACCAGGATATCCAACTGGCCCATGGCTTTTTCCGCATCCGGCACCAGTGCATCGATGGCAGCCTTGTCGGAGAGGTCACATGGCAGCACATGAACGCGCGTGCCAAGTTCGCCCGCCAGCGCGTCAAGCGCTTCACGGCGCGTGCCAGACAAGGCGACTGTCGCGCCCTGGTTGTGCAACGCCAGCGCCATGGTCTTACCAAGACCACCCGATGCGCCTGTGACGAGCGCCGTCATGCCGGTGAGATCAAACATCGCAAACTCCCAGACGTATTTTGACGCGTCGCGATTTTTTTAGCGCGCGCGAAAAGCCTCGATATCGGCCGGTGATCCAATGGCAGTTCCGGTCGCCTCGGGCGCAACGCGCTTGACCAGACCGGCCAGCACCTTGCCGGCCCCAATTTCATAAAAGGAACGAACACCTTCGGACGCCATGAAGGTCATCGATTCGCGCCAGCGCACGGTTCCGGTCACCTGTTCGACAAGCCTCTGGCGAATGTCGTTGGGCGCGCTGATGGGACGCGCGAGCACATTGGCAACCAGCGGCACAACCGGCTCGCTGATCACCACATTGGCCAGCGCATCCGCCATCGCGTCCGCGGCCGGACTCATCAGGCTGCAATGAAACGGTGCGGATACGGGTAGTAGCAGGGCGCGCTTGGCACCCGCGGCTTTGGCGAGTTCCATGGCACGCTCGACACCAGCCTTGGTGCCGGAGATCACAACCTGGCCACCGCCATTGTCGTTGGCGGCCTGCACGACAGCGCCGGTTTCCTGGGCCACCTGCGCCGCTATGGCCACAACGGGCTCGAACTCGAGGCCCAGAACAGCAGCCATTGCACCTTCACCCACGGCAACAGCCTTTTGCATGGCGGTGCCGCGCAGGCGCAGCAATCGGGCAGTGTCGGCAAGCGAGATTGAACCGGCCGCAGCCAGCGCCGAATATTCCCCGAGCGAGTGACCTGCGACGTAGCGGACATCGCGCAGCAGATTGAGCCCTGCCTCGGCCTCCAGAACCCGCATGACGGCGAGGCTCACGGCCATGAGGGCCGGTTGTGCATTGGCGGTGAGGGTGAGGTCGGCCTCAGGGCCT
>CAIZGQ010000653.1 GCA_903932565.1 uncultured Hyphomicrobiales bacterium | reverse complement strand
GTCACCGCATCCATGAGGCTGGACACGAAGCTCTGCTGCAGACCAATGCGGGTCTTGTCAGCGCCAAGATTCGTGGCAGCGGTTGTGACGTCCGTCAAAGCGGAGTCGACCATGGACAAATAGTCAGACATTGCAGTCTGGGTTGTCGTGTTATCGATAGAGATCGAGGAAATGGCTCCGGTCGTACCACCGGTACCCGTGCGCGTCTTATCGAGCAAGCCCGTATTACCAGTCGAATCATAGAGCTTGATGGTCGACGTATCGACGTCAATTGTTCCAACCGACACGCCTGCAGATGTGCGGGTGAATGAAGCAACGACGCTCTTTGTTGCATTGTAGCCGGTTGCGCCCGAATTGACTGAGAGCCAGTTTTCGCCGGAGAACGAAGCGCCGTCCGCAATGCTCTTCATCTGCGCCTGCAGAGCCGAGATATCGGTCTGTACTTTTGTCTTGTCAGCACCAGGAGCCTGGGCAGTCACAAGATCAGACTTCATCTGATTGAGCAGGCCGATTTCGCTCTTCAGACCGGCGTTGGCAACGTCGACTGTCGAAGAACCGAGGTTCAAAGCGTCGGACACGGCGCTGAGGGCCTGGTTGTCAGACTGCATGGTGGTGGAGATGGACCAGTAAGCGGCGTTGTCAGAGGCGCTGGCGACTTTGAGGCCGGAAGAAATACGGGCCTGCGTGGTGGCGAGGCTCTTCTGCGTGGCTGCAAGCGTCTGCAGCGCAGACATGGCGGAGGAGTTAACAAGAAGACTTGACATGCTGATATGTCCCTAAGTGATGATTTTGGGGGGACATTCCGGAACGGAACCGGGACGGCGGAGCGGCGTCATGCCATGGACTCGCTTCAGGCGTTCCATCCAACCATTCAATTACTTTAGGCACCAAACCTTACCCGAGTCTTTCCAAGAAGGCCTAAAACCGGATGAGCACGACTAATTATACGATCTGATGAGGTTCCCAACGAGCAAATTCCAGCCGTCGATCAGCACGAAGAAAATGATTTTCACAGGGAGCGCGATAACCGACGGCGGCATCATCATCATTCCCGCCGACATGGTTAAGGTTGCAACAATGAGATCGATCACAAGAAACGGTAACGCGATGAGAAAGCCGATCTCAAATCCACGGCGCAATTCCGAGATCATATAAGCAGGCACAAGCACGCGAAGGTCCACCTGGTTGGCGTCTTTCGCCTCTTTCACCTCAGCTGGTGCCGGCGAAAGGGACTCAAACAGCGCAAGGTCTTTTGCACGCACCTGGCGCACCATGAAAGCTTTGAGCGGTGCAACTGTTTTCTCGAACGCTTCCACCTCCGTGATCTTTTCGTCCATGAGCGGTTTGAGGCCCTGCTGCCAAGCCTGATCAAATGTCGGCGACATGACATAAAAGGTCATGAACAACGACAGACTGATCAGCACCAGATTTGCCGGTGTACTTTGCAGCCCGAGCCCCGAACGCAGAAACGAAAACGCGATGGCAAAGCGCGTAAAACTCGTCACCGTGACCAGAATACCTGGCGCAACGGACAGCACCGTTGCAAGACCAATGAACTGAATGAGCTTGGAACTATACGAGCCCCCGCCGGCGGGCAGCAGTGATTGCAGATCGGGCACCTGCGCCGCAGCAGGTACAATCAGAAGCCCGAAAAAGAGCAGCGGTAAAAGGCGCTTCATTGGATAACCAGATCATGGAGAATGAGATCACGGACCTGGCCCGCAGCTCGAATGTCAGCCCGCTCACGAAGATCGTCTCGCAGATGCTCAAGCCCTGACGAGCCTGAAAGTTGATCAAGAGAAATCGTGCGGATGTAAGCGATCATGTCATTGGCAAAGTCGTTTCCCGTGAGGCCTTCGGGCGCGCCACGATCAACAACAATAGAAAGCTGCAGGCGGATCATCTGCTGCGTATCGCCGATCGACGTCACAATGGCCGGAACATCGATGACGCGCGGCACGACCATCGGGACGACAGCCTTGCTGGCCTCAAGTGAGGACGTCTGTAAATCCAGAGCGCCACCTTTTGCGATCACAAAATATCCCCCGCCAGCGCCCAAAAGCGTCACAATGCCAAGGGCAGGGACGAGCCCGCTCCCCTTTTTCTTCTCGTTTTCATTCGACGCCATAAGTATGCCTTCGCGGTTCAGTAAGGCCGGTAAACGTCATAGATCTGCTGCCCGACGCCAGGTTGTTGCACTTCTGACAAACGTCCGTGCCCACCATACGAAATGCGCGCTTCTGCGATCTTTTCATACGAGATGGTATTGTCCTTGCCGATATCGCGCGGGCGAACCACACCAGCAATTTCCAGAAGACGCAGCTCGTAATTGACGCGAACCTCCTGGGAGCCGCTGATCAGCATATTTCCATTGGGTAAGACGCGGGTGACAACAGCGGCCACCTGCAGCTGAATTTTTTCAGATCGATCAATGGAGCCCTTGCCAGTTGCAGATGAATCAGAGGCAGCGTTTGCACTTCCCTTACCGCTGAACAAAGGTGCCGCAAGGCTTGCAGCAAAATCATAGCTGTTACTGATCTTTGAGTTTAACGACCGATCCGTCGTGTTGCCAAAGGTTGCGCGATCGTTGATCTGAATGTTGACCGTGACCACATCACCCGGACGGGTTGCGCGCGGATCCCGGAAGAAATCACTTCGCGTCGGGTCCCACAGGCTGGTTGACGGCGCGTTCGGTCCATTGGGAAATTTCGCAACAATATCATCAGCGCCATGTGCTGAGAGACCGCTTCCCACGGCACTCATGCGCGGTTCATGACCAAGGTCCTGCCACTGGCCCGCGCAACCAGCAACGAGTGGAAGAACCAACAAAACCGCTATCTTTTTCATTTCGCAAGTCCTCCAGGACCATTGGTCCCACTTGTTGCCATGGCCTCTGCAAGGCGAGCCGCGCGACCAGGGTCCATTTCCGCAAGGATCAAACTCGCTGAGCGCGGGTTGAGCTTTGAGACAACAGACGCGGCAGATCGCTCATCCATCGAAATCAATTGCAGCGCGGCAGCGTCCGGCCGCATCTTTGCAAAAATGGCCACGGTTGCCTCCTCCGAACGCTTGAGGAAATCATCCCGTTTGGCGATCAGCGCCTTCAATTCCTGTATCTTGGAATCGAGCTTGGCGGTTTTATCTTCAATGTCTTTTTCAATGAGTGCGGCCTGCTCCATCTGGAACGCAAGACGCGCTTCATTCGCACCCGTTGCGATATTGCTGCAGAACCGCTCCACATCGGAGGGCTCGCCGAGTGCGGCTGTTAGGCTTGGCGCCTTGCGAGTTTCAGCAGCGTTTGTCGCTGAACACGCAAAGAGCGCCCACACCAGAACCGTTACGCGTGCTACCAGCGCCATTGGTCTGTCACTTGATTCGAGATAGAGCACACATTCCGGTAAGTCATCGCAGGCCGAGCTTGCCCATGGCTGACACTTATTGGACGATCAGCTCGGCATGAAGCGCCCCTGCAGATTTGAGCGATTGAAGAATTGCAATGATTCCCGGAGGCTTCAGCCCAATCTGATTCAAGCCATTGACCAATGTTCGCAGGCTGGGGCCCGACAGCACGGCCACGCGCCCCCCACTCTGAGACGCTGACACGTTTGTCTGGGTTGTGACCTTTGTGGTGCCATTGGATAGCGGGCCTGGCTGTGACACGGTGGGGGTCTCGGTGACCCTGACGGTCAGATTCCCCTGTGTCACGGCCACGGTTGAAATCTGCACATCTTGCCCGATGACCACTGTTCCGGTTCGCTCATCGATCACAACGCGAGCTGGCATATCCGGCTCGACTTCAATTTCACCAATCTCTGCGATCAAGCGGGGAATCGACATACGTGGCGGACGATCAATCTGGATTGAGCGGAAGTCCTGTTCCTGCGCGATGATTTTTCCAAATCGCGCCTGGGCATAGCGATTGATGGCGTCGGCCGTCCTGACAGCAGTTTGATAATCAGGGTTGCGCAATTCAAAAATCAGCGGACCGATGTCTGTGAGACGCGCGGGCAATTCCTGTTCAACCAGCGCACCGTTGGGAATTCGCCCGGCAGTTGGAACGCCCTGCGTCAAAGCTTCATTTTGTCCTTGTGCCGCAAAGCCGGAGACCGCCAAAGGTCCCTGCGCAACAGCGTACGTTTTTCCGTCAGGTCCTGACAAAGGTGTCATGATGAGGGTCCCGCCCATAAGGGACGTGGCATCGCCAAGGGACGCAATCCCCACATCGATCCGCGAGCCGCGCGATGAAAATGCCGGGAGATCTGCAGTCACAATCACAGCTGCGATATTGCGTGTTCGCAATTGCGCACCCCGCATGCTGAGACCCATCCGATCCAGCATCGATTGAACAGCTTGTTCGGTGAACGGCGCGTTTCGCAGCGAATCGCCACTGCCCTGCAGGCCAACCACCAGGCCGTAGCCGACGAGCTGATTGTCACGAACACCCTGGATTGTTGTAATATCTTTGAGCCTGACCCCCGCCTGGGTCGGTGCGGGCAGCATGAGGCCAATAAGCAGACTGATCAGCAAGCGTTTCATTTCTCGCCAACTTTTATTGAGCCGTCTTGTTGGACGAGCCCAACGACAATCTGTCCCGATTGTGTGTTGCGGACGCGGACGTGATCCCCAGCGACCCCAGTCTGCAACGCCATGCCGGAGGATACGATGGTCAGTCCCTCTTCCTGGAAGATCAAGCGAACTTGCGAACCGACCTTGAACGCTCTCGCATCTTCAACCGAGCCAATGGGAATTGGCTGATCCTTGAGAAGAGTTCGCTTTGCAATGCGTCCGACAAGATCCGTACGCGACAACCAGGCCGACTGGTCAACCTTTTGCTGTTCCTCGTCGCGAAGCTGGGAATTTGAAATCAAGTCGCCCGGATAAATGGTCACACTTGCAATCGTAAGCGTTGCTGCACCAGCAGCATAAACGCTTTGCAACAGCAAGAGCGCTCCTGAAGCCAGAGCAACTGACAGCCGCGCCCAAGCCATCCCCTTAGACATACGTGTCACCGGATGCCTTTCGATACGGTACCCATCATGTCGTCCGCTGCTGAAATCACCTTGGAGTTCATTTCATAGGCGCGCTGCGCTGAAATGAGATTTGTGATTTCCTTCACGGGATCGACGTTGGAACTTTCAAGATAGCCCTGCATGATGGTCGCAAATCCAGGATCACCTGCCACTCCGACAACGGGCGCGCCGGACGCTTCTGTCTGCTGATAGAGGCTGTTGCCCAGCGGCTGGAGTCCTGTTTCATTGGCGAAGTTGGCAAGCGTCAATTGCCCGATCTGCTGCGGCGCGGTCTGGCCCGCGACCAAAGCAGAGACGATACCAGTTTGATTCACGGACACGGACTGTGTGTTGGCGGGCACTGTGATCGCAGGATCAACGAGGTAACCATCGGTTGTCACCAGCTGGCCTTGCGCGTTGGTGTTGAACGCACCTGCACGCGTGAACACAGTCTCAGCATTGGGGCCGGTCACTTGAAACCAGCCCTTGCCGTTCAAAGCAAGATCAAAACTGTTACCCGTCTGCGTCAACGATCCTTGCACATGCAGCTTGCGAATAGCCGCTGTGCGCACGCCAAGTCCGATTTGTGCGCCTTCTGGCACAACTGAATTCTGACCGCGGCTCGACACGCCCTGCACGCGCTCAGCCTCGTAAAGCAAGTCGGTGAATTCAGCGCGGGATTGTTTGTAGGCCGTCGTGTTGATGTTTGCGATATTGTTCGCAATCGTCTCCACGTTCAGCTGCTGGGCACTCATGCCCGTTGCCGCAATTGCGAGCGCTCTCATCTGTTCGTGTCCTTAAATGGCCATCCGCCCGAGTTCCTGATAGGCAGAAACAACCTTGTCGCGGACTGAAATCACGGTCTGAAGATTTCGCTCTGCTGCCATGAGTTGGTTGACAACATCTTGCACAGGCATCGTGCCTTGAATTCCACGAATGGAAGCTGCTTCCGCAGACTGAACTGATTTCGTAGCGTCAGTTGCGACCTGGGCCAGCATTGCTCCAAAATCTGAGCCAGCTGATGCGGCTGTACCCGACAGGCTGGTATCGGGCTGCATCATGTTCAGGCCGATACCTGAAGACGTCGAAAGCGGCTTTATGTTCATGAGTTCGACCTCAGAAGATCAATTGTCATGCCCAAAAGATCGCGGCCTTCCTTGATGACCTGCGTGTTGGCTTCATAAGACCGGTTTGCCTCCCGCATATCCGCCATCTCCAGCAGAAGATTGACGTTGGGATATTTGACGATCCCGTTGGAATCAGCCGCTGGATGCGAGGGGTTTCGCTCAATCCGAAACGCGCTGGTGTCTGTGCCCAACGTCTGGATCTCGACCTGGCTGGCGCCGGTGGTTTTGTCGAGAATGGACGAAAACGTAACAGTCTTTCGGGAGTACGGATCCCCCCCCGGCAGAGCCGACGTTGAATCCGCATTCGCAATGTTTTCTGACACGATGCGCAAGCGTACCGATTGTGCGGCAAGCCCGCTACCGGCGATCTGCATGGAGGCACTGAGAGGATCAAACATGGTCAAGCTTTCACACCCATGAGCCAGATGCGTTGCATGCTGCGCATGATGCCAGTGGTGAGGGAATAATCCTTCGACAACTCGCCTGCCTTCGCCATTTCCTGCTCGACGCTGACAGAATTGCCAGACGGCGATACGTCCCAGGACGAAGCCGCAACCTGGCGTGGCGAACGCGCGGACAAGGAGCTCGTGTTCACCGCCATGTGCCCCGGATCGGTGACAGACATCGACAAAGCGGCCGAGTCTAAAACCTTCGTGAAGGGCGCCACGTCCGACGCCTGGTATCCGGGCGTATTTGCGTTGGCGACGTTGCTGGCGATGGTTACCTGCCGAACCGCAAGCCATTGCGATTTTTTTGCGGCAAGATCAAAAACGTAGGGCTGATCTATCATAGCAGCCTGCTCCAATTCATTTAGAGTAGGATAACGATAGACATTGAAGATTGTCCCAAACTGTCGCAGATGTCCCGTCAGGCTTGTGGCGTACTTCCCACGAGAAGCTTGCGCGACAGATGATGAATGATAACGGCCACCGCTTTGTAGAATTGCGTTGGTATCTTCTGGTCAACTTTCACAGCGTCGAACATGGCGCGTGCCAGCGGGCGATCTTCAATAATCGGAATATCATGCTCGGCTGCAATCTCACGAATGCGCAACGCCACAAGGTCGGCGCCTTTCGCAACGACAATCGGCGCATCATTTTCAGAACGTACGAACCGCAAAGCAATGGCCAGATGCGTCGGGTTTGTGATGATCACAGTGGCTTTGGGAACAGCCGCCATCATACGTGTACGCACCCGCGACAGAGCAAGGCTTCGCATTTTATTTTTGAGGGCGGGATCGCGTTCGGCTTCCTTATGTTCCCGCTTGACCTCTTCCTTGGTCATGCGAAGTTCGCGACGCCAGCGGGCCCGTGCAAAATACCAGTCCGCTGCGGCTATGCACACACATAGAACCGTGATCTCGATGATGAGCTGTGCAAGCGCATCAATCAGCGTCTTTCCAACGGATTGGGGCTCGTAAGCAATGAGCAATGCCAGCTTATCTTTTTCACGCTCAAACCAATTCCAGATAAGTGCCATGCCGCCGAAAAGCTTCACGGCTGCTTTGGTAAAATCCACGCGAGCGCGTGCACCGTAGATGCGGTTTAACCCCGCCATCGGCGAAATTCGCGAAAAATCGGGCGCAAGTCTGTCAAAGCTAACGGATGGCGGATTCTGAATGACGGCAGCTGCTATGCCCGCTGCGATCATGACCAACACCAGTGGCAGGATCGGGATAAGCATAAATTCGCTCACGTTGAAAAAGATGGATCGTACGTCATGCTGTGATTCGAGATGGCGTGGTCCAATCTCGTCAAACAAACGACCCAGTTGCGCGGCGATAGCCGTTGACAGCGGCTGCGCGGCCATCACAACCAGACCCGCCAGTGCCACAAATGAGGCGGCAAGGGGAACTTCGGATGATGAGGGCACATTGCCTTTTTCGCGCGCCTCCGAGAGCCGTTTATCAGTCGGCTCTTCGGTTTGCGACTCGCGATCGGGCTTGTCACTCATGCGTCATCACGCGAATGTCTCGCCGCCGTCTTCTTCATCCTTGATGTCGATCATGCCCTTATCAGCAAGCTCGAGAACAAGTTCAGAAATCATGCGTCGCGCCTTCATCACTTCCTTTTGAGACACGGGCCCGCTGATCGACAATTCATGCTCGACCAGACGTCGTGCGCGCGCCGCCAAGGACGACAAGATGAGATCCTTGAAGTCCGCCTCGGTGCCCTTCAGAGCGATCACAATGCGATCGGATGGAACCTGATCAAACAGGATCGAGCGCGCGCGTTTCGAGAGATTGACAATGTCCTCGAACGTGAAGAGCAGGCTCTTCAAAACCTCGGCGCTCTTTGGACGGCTTTCGCTGAGGCTTTGAAGGACATCATCGACATGCTCCCGCTCAAGCTTGTTGATGATATCAGCCACACGAGCATTGGCGTCTGCACCGGACTTGCGAGCGACATTCAAAAGGAGATCTGCCTGCAGCGTCGATTCAATAATGTGCATGGCTGGATCAGATGCTGGCTTGAGAGCGAGCATCCGCCGCACAAGGGCGTTGCGCGCCACACGCGGAATGAGACTTATAACTTTGGCCGCTGTTGCCGTGGGAACTTTTGACAGTATCAACGCGGCAGTCTGAGGATGTTCCTTGACAATATAATCCGCAAAAGATGCTTCTGCGATCGTTGAGAGCCGATCCCACAACAGATTGTTCGAGCTGCCAAGCACGTCAGACATGATGTCTGCGACCTGGTCGGGCGGCAGAACCTCCGACAGCAATTGCTGGGCTTCACCAGCAGTGCCCATAAGATCAAGTCCAGCCACGAATTTCGAGCTGAACTCGTCGACGATCGTGTCAATCGTTGCTGATGGCACCGAGCCAAGATCTGCGGCGGATTTTGTAATCTGACGCAGTTCTATGGGATCGAAGTGTTTCAGGAGGCGATTGGCTGCGGGCCGCCCCATGGTGAGAAGCAGCGCCGCAACCTTTTCAGGTCCGGAAAGCGGGCGAGGCTGAATCTGCGCGTGAAACGAATCTGGCATGATGCGTCTGGTCGTCAATCCGGTTTGGTCGGACCAACGATCTCCGTCAGAGAAACACCAAATCGTGTGCTGTCGTCTTCAACAACGACAACTTCCCCACGCGCCACGATCCGCCCATTGACCACCACGTCCACAGGCTCGCCAATTCGGCGATCCAGCGGAATGACAGCGCCACGTCCCAGTTTCAACAAGTTTGAAACTGGCATTTGCGCCGAGCCCAGGACCACCTGAACGCTAACAGGAATACGCAAAATCGTATCGAGATTGCGGCGTTCGTCATTTGAGGCGACTTCAGCAAAGTCGCCATCGGCATCATCCATCATAGATGAACCCCGAATGTTACAGGCCGCACTATTGCGCCATCATGTCGTCGATAAACTCGGCTTCCAGATCTATGGGATCTCGAACCCTTACTGTGTAGACATCTTTTGCGCGCCCTAGTTCGCACGTAAAGATGGGTTGTCCCTCACACTCCAATCGAAGAAATCCCTCTTCAATGGATTTGAGCGGAATGAATTGGCCAATTTTCCAATCGGCAATATCGCCCAGTTCAAGATCCTCGGACTGAAGAAGGGCTCGCATGGAAACTTCAGTGCGATGAAGCTCTCGCTCGATCTTCTTGGTCCATTTGGGATCGGAATGGGTTGTCGTTGTCGTGAGATCAATCGCCAGCAATTGCCGCAGTGGATTCAGCGCCTGTTGTGGAATGACCACAAAGAGTTCGCCAGTTCGATCCATAAGGCGCAGACCGACGCGCGCCAGCACGGCGAGATTGCTGCGACGTCCCGCAATTGCAAATTCAAGCCGAGCTTCCGTACGCTCATACATAAACGTCAAATTCGCAACCGGCGCAAAGGCTGCTTGCAAGGATGAGATCGCAAGATCGAATGCGCGTTGCGCCACTTTCATCTCGATGTTCGTAAACGCGCGATCTGTGTCGAATGCCGGCTCTGAGCCGTCACCACCAAAAAGTATTTCGGTCAGCGTAAAAACAAAAGAACGATCAAGGCCTAACAGCAGCCGCG
>CAIZGQ010000652.1 GCA_903932565.1 uncultured Hyphomicrobiales bacterium | reverse complement strand
TCGCAATCTTGGCAACCAGCTCTCAGGCGGCGAGCAGCAGATGCTGGCCATCGGCCGCGCGCTCGCCCTCAACCCCCGCGTCCTTTTGCTGGACGAGCCGCTGGAAGGTCTCGCCCCCATCATTGTGGACGAGTTGCTGGCTGCCCTGCGCAAAGTCATCCGCGAGGAAGGGCTGGCCGCCATTCTTGTGGAGCAGTCAGCCCGCAAGATCCTGCCCCTGACCGACAAGGCCATCATTCTGGAACGCGGTCAGGTTGCCTATTCAGGCATTAGCGCTGATCTCGCGCAGGATACTGCAACCCTTGGTGCCCTGCTGGGCGTCGCGGAGCGCGAACCGGCTGGCAAGCACTGAACTTGTATTTGACGTCTCAACCTGACTAGAACGAAATCCGAAACGAATTGAAGACACGACGCCGGGATGAAACGCCGTCGCAAGGAGAGCCCAAGATGAAACGCACGATTCCCCCGTTCCGCGCCGACCATGTCGGCTCGCTGCTGCGCTCAGCACCGTTGCGCGACGCCCGCGCCAAGCGCGCCGCCGGTACGGTCACAGCCGAACAGCTGAAGACGATTGAGGATGCCGAGATCATCAAGATCATCGACAAGCAGGAAGCGCTTGGCCTCGACTCGATCACCGACGGCGAGTTCCGCCGCTCCTGGTGGCACTATGATTTCCTGGGTGGTCTCGATGGTGTCGACCTGCGCGAGCATTCGCACGGCATTCAGTTCAGCGGCGTGGTGACCAAGGCGGAAGCGCCGTTTGTCCATGGCAAGCTTGGCTCGAAGCATCATGCGCAGATTGCGCATTTCGAATTCCTCAAGGCGCACACCAAGAAGACACCGAAGATGACGGTGCCAAGCCCCTCGATGCTGCACTATCGCGGCGGTCGCAAGATGATCGACGCCACAGTCTATCCGACGATGGATGAGTTCTATCACGACCTCGGACAGGCTTACGGCCAGGCCGTAAAGGGCTTTTATGATGCGGGCTGCCGTTATCTGCAGCTCGACGATTGCTCGTTTGCCTATCTCTGCGACACAGCCCAGCGCGAAATGCTCTCGGCCCGTGGGGATGATCCAGACAAGCAGGGTGAGATCTATGCCGGCATGATCAATGCTGCCATCGACAACCGCCCCAAGGACATGGTCATCACGACCCATGTGTGCCGCGGCAACTTCCGCTCCACCTTCGTGGCCTCGGGCGGCTACGAGCGCGTCGCTGACCTGCTGTTCAATCGCGTCAATGTCGACGGGTACTTCCTGGAGTGGGACAACGAGCGCTCAGGTGGCTTCGAGCCGCTGCGCTTCCTGCCCAAGGGCAAGCACGTGGTGCTCGGTCTCATCACATCCAAGACCGGCGAGCTTGAGACAAAGGATCAGCTCAAGCGCCGCATCGATGAGGCAACCAAGTTTGTCTCGCTCGACCAGTTGTGCCTGTCCCCGCAGTGCGGCTTCGCCTCCACCGAGGAAGGCAACACGCTGACCGAGGATCAACAATGGGCCAAGCTATCGCTGGCTGTTGAGCTGTCGCAGGAAATCTGGGGCAAGTAAGCGGGTTTTATTCGTCTTCATAGAAGGGGTGGGCTTTGCCCACCCCTTTTTTGCTTGGGGGGTCTCGAGTTCCCTCATCCGTCACGCTCCGCGTGCCACCTTCTCCCAAGGGAGAAGGATAACCCTCTCCCACCGAACCCGGCTCTAGCCGGGGTTCGGCGTCCTTGAATGCTCAAGTCGGGTAGACCCGACTTGAGAGCGGGAGAGGGTGGCGCGTTCCGCGCCGGGTGAGGGTGGTAACTACGACCCCGCCACCAATTCGCGCCCGTTGTGGCTGGTGATTTTAACATCGAGCATCAGCCCGTGCGGTACATCGCCGATGCGCACCGGCGTGAAATCCGGTGTGCGACCGATGCCGCCGCGCTCGGTCAACACCTGAAACGTTCCGCCGATCTGGCGCTCAAGATGGGCATGGCGCGCAGTGTCTCCCAAAATACGCAAGTGCTCGGCCCGTTGTTTGGCGACTTCGCGCAGCACCTGCGGCATCAAGGCGGCTGGTGTGCCGGGGCGCGGCGAAAACGGAAACACATGCAAATGCGTCAGGCCGCAGTCCTGCACCAGCGCGCAGGTGTTGGCGAACATCGCATCTGACTCGGTTGGAAAGCCTGTGATGAGATCCGCGCCGATCACAAGATCCGGCCGCAAACGCTTGGCGTCCTGACAAAAGGCAATCGCATCAGCCCGCAGATGACGGCGCTTCATGCGTTTCAAAATGAGATCATCGCCGGACTGCAGGGACAAATGCAGATGCGGCATGAGGCGCGGCTCGTCCGCCAGCGCGTGCATCAGATCAGTGTCGGCCTCAATGCAATCAATTGACGACAATCGCAGCCGGGCGAGATCGGGCACGTCGCGCAAAATGCGGCGCACGAGCGAGCCTAGCTTGGGCGCGCTCTCAAGATCTTCGCCCCAGGAGGTGAGATCGACACCTGTCAGGACCGCTTCCTTGAAACCGCTATCCACATGTCCGCGAATCTGCGCCACCACGTCATCGGGCGATTTCGAACGCGAAACGCCGCGCCCGTAAGGAATGATGCAAAACGTGCAGCGATGATCGCAGCCATTTTGAATTTCAACAAAGGCGCGCGTGTGCGCTTCAAAGGCAGGCGCATTGGAGTGCGCCATCAGGCGCGCCGTTGCACCCCACGTCTCGGGCTTGGTTTTGCTGACATTGGGCACGAGGGTCGAGACCTCCGGCATCGCTGCGAAGGCCTCGCGTTCCGTCTCCGCCGCGCAGCCCGTGACAACAATCTCTGAATCGGGCTTTTCGCGTTTCAGTCTGCGGATCGCCTGTCGCGACTGGCGCACCGATTCAGACGTCACCGCGCAGGTGTTCACGATGATCAAATCACTGCGCCCGGCGGCCTGCGCTGCGCGCCGCATCTCTTCGGATTCAACGAGATTGAGACGACACCCGAAGGTGACAATTTCAACGCTCACGCTGAAATGTCCTTGAAAAGATCGGCCGACAGATAGCCCTCGAATTCCAATTCCGTCAGTCCGCTCATGATGACGCGGCTGTCAGCTGCGCGCCACTCGATGTGAAGATCGCCGCCCGGCAACGTCACAATGGCGCGACGCTGTGTGAGGCCACGCCGAACACCGGCGACAACCGACGCGCAGGCCGCCGTGCCACAAGCCCGCGTGCGCCCGGCCCCGCGCTCCCACACATGCAGCCGGATATGGTCCGGGCTCAATACCTCGGCCAGTGAGATATTGGCGCGCTCGGGAAACAATCGATCATGTTCGAACGCGGGGCCGATCACATCGAGGTCGTAGCGGCTCGCATCAGCGACAAAAAAGATCGCATGCGGGTTGCCCATGCTGATTGCGACGGGTCCCGCGTCATCCAAACCCGCCGCACCCGGCAGGCGCATCGACAGCGCCAGCGTGTCCTCTTCATGCGCCAACGGGATCGAGCGCCAGTCAAAATGCGCCACGCCCATGTCGACTGAGAAATCCCATTCGCCCAGCCGGTGGCTCGGCAATACGCCAGCCGCCGTTTCAATGCTCACAGACGTTGCATTTGAACCGCGCAGCAGCGCATAGGCGACGCAGCGTGTCCCATTTCCGCAAGCCCCGGCAAGCGAACCATCGATGTTGAAAATCTCCACAAACGCCGCCGTGCCGGGCGTGCGCGGATCATGCATCGCCATCATCTGATCAAACAGCAGCCCAGGCCCGGCCCCGACCGCGCGCGCCTCCGCAGCGCTGACGTGGGTGTTCGACCCGCGAAGATCCAGCACGACAATCTCGTTGCCGATGCCGTTCATTTTCAAAAAGGGCTTTCCCACCAAAGGCGACATATTCAAATCCAGTTCATCACAGCGTCTTTATAGGATCAGATGCGTGAAAGGCGAAGCATCACCTTGTTTCAGCTTGG
>CAIZGQ010000651.1 GCA_903932565.1 uncultured Hyphomicrobiales bacterium | reverse complement strand
ATCACCTTTTGCATTTCTTCCAGAGCCGTCGAGACACGCGTGCCGCCCGTCTCGCGACTGTTGAAAAACGTTTCCTCGTCGACTTCCTTGGCTTCATCCGTGTGGCGAATGAAAACGATGTCCACATGCTTGTAGCGCTTGGTCAGAAACACAAAGAGCAACATGAAGAAACGCTTCGCCACATCCTTCATGTGCTGCGACATCGAGCCGGATACATCCATCAGACAAAACACAACTGCCTGCGCAATTGGGCGTGGCACGGGCTCAAACCGGCGGTAGCGCAGGTCAATCGGATCAATGTAGGGGATCGCCCGTGTGCGTCCGCGCAACGCATCGGCCGCCGCCTGAAGGTCTGTGTAATCGTCTGTGTCACGCCCGCGTTCCGCTGCGGCGTCAGCCTCGTCGAGCTCATCCTGCTTTGGCCGCCGCAGGGCAATGCGGCGGGACATGGCGTTTCGCATGGTCCGCATGACGGCGAGATTTTGCGGCGAGCCGCTGACTGTATAACCGGCGCGCTTCATGCCGGTAATTTCGATTTTTGAGAGTTTGCGCCGCTCCAGATCAGGAAGTTCAAGATCCTCTAGAAAGAACTCCAGGAACTCGGCGGCTGACAAAGCTATGGAAAAGCCGTCCTCGCCGCCGCCACCGCCGCCCGGATTGTTACCGGACCCGCTACCACCGCCCCCGGAGCCCGGCGGGCGGGCGAGCTCGTCGCCTTGCACAAACTCCTTGTTCCCGGGAAACACGCGATCGTGGGCGCCACCCGAGCCTGTTCGCAGGCGGGGCTCGTCAATTCCGGTACCGGGAATGACCACAACGCCGCCATTGCCAATTTCGCGTATGGACCGGTTGGCAGACGCATCGCGCACGGCATCGCGAATGACCCGCTTGGCCCGCCGCAGGAAGCGCTGCCGGTTGGGCAAGCTTTTTCCGGAGGGATTCAGTCGACGGTCAATGACGTCCATAGGCAGCAGGCTCCACCCTCAAGGTTCACCGATCCCTCAAGATGTGGGATCACGCAAACGCAAAACAACCTACAAACCCATGCTTGCTGGCCGGTCCACATCCGGCTCGAAAGCCGGATGTGCAAGTTTGGACTTCGCGCCTCAAACAAACGCCGCTCAGGCAGATTGCTTGACACGCATGTACCATTCCACAAGGCGGCGCACCTGCCGCTCGGTGTAGCCCCGGGTCATCATGCGGGTCACGAAATCCGCATGCTTCTTTTCGGAATCGCTGTCTTTCTTTGAGCCAAAGCTGATCACCGGCAGCAGGTCTTCGACCTGGCTGAACATCCGCTTTTCGATCACCTCGCGAATTTTTTCATAGCTCGTCCAGGACGGATTGCGTCCGCCATGGTTGGCGCGTGCGCGTAGCGAGAATTTGACCACCTCGTTGCGGAAGTCTTTTGGGTTGGCAATGCCAGCCGGCTTCTCGATCTTTGTCAGTTCCTGGTTCAGGAGCTCACGATCCAGCATCTGCCCTGTGTCGGGGTCTTTGTAATCAGCGTCTTCGATCCATGCATCAGCATAGTCGACATACCGATCAAACAGGTTCTGCCCGTAATCATGGTAGGATTCGAGATAGGCCTTCTGGATTTCATGACCGATGAACTCGGCGTACCGCGGTGCCAATTCGCCTTTGATATATTCGATATATTGTTTCTCGGTCTCGGCGCCCACCTGCTCGCGGCGGATGGATTGTTCGAGCACATACATGAGATGAACCGGGTCCGCGCCGATCTCACCGGAATCGTTGTTGAACGTTGCTGCCAGAACCTTGAAGGCAAAGCGCGTGGAGATGCCGTCCATGCCTTCGTCCGGACCAGCCGCGTCCTTGTATTCCTGCAGGCTCTTGGCCTTGGGATCGGTCTCACGAATATTCTCGCCGTCATAAACGCGCAACTTTGAAAACATCGTCGAGTTTTCATGGCGGCGCAGGCGCGACAGCACAGAGAACTTCGCCATCATGTCCAGCGTGCCCGGCGCACACGGTGCGCTCGACAATTCTGAGCCACGGATCAACTTTTCATAAATCAGGCGCTCCTCGGAGATGCGCAGGCAATAAGGCACCTTGATGAGGTAGATACGATCGATAAAGGCTTCGTTGTTTTTGTTGGCCTTGAAACTCTGCCATTCCGCTTCGTTGGAATGGGCGAGCATGATGCCCGAGAAGGGGATCGCACCAATGTTTTCAGTGCCGATGTAATTGCTTTCCTGCGTCGCGGTCAGCAATGGATGCAGCATCTTAATTGGCGCTTTGAACATCTCGACGAATTCGAGCACGCCCTGGTTGGCGCGGTTCAGACCACCGGAATAGGAATAGGCGTCCGGATCACTTTGCGCCAACGTCTCCAGGCGACGGATATCGACCTTGCCGACAAGCGATGAGATATCTTGATTGTTCTCGTCGCCCGGCTCAGTCTTCGCAATGCCAACCTGCCGCAGCTTTGAAGGCATCATGCGCACGACGCGGAACTTCGAAATGTCGCCGCCATATTCATCCAGGCGCTTCAGGCACCACGGACTCATCAATCCATTCAGGCGGCGCTTGGGGATTCCATAGCGTTCCTCAAGCTGGTCGCCCATCGTCTCCGCGTCAAACAGGCTGAGGGGCGATTCAAAAACAGGGCTTAACTGATCTCCCGCTTTCAGCACGTAGATTGGATGCGTTTCCATGAGCAGCTTCAGGCGCTCGGCCAATGACGATTTGCCACCGCCAACCGGTCCCAGAAGATAAAGAATTTGTTTGCGCTCTTCGAGACCCTGCGCCGAATGGCGGAAGTACGACACGATGCGCTCGATCGTTTCCTCCATGCCGAAGAATTCGGCGAAGGCTGGATAGATGCGCAACGTCCGGTTGGAAAAGATCCTTCCCATACGGGCGTCTTTTGACGAGTCGACGAGTTTTGGCTCGCCGATGGCATTGAGGAGACGTTCGGCTGCGGTCGCGTAGGCCAGCGGTTCGGTCCGGCACAGTTCGAGATATTCGCCAAGCGACATCTCTTGTTCGCGATGACGCGAGTAACGGCCAGCGTAGTTTTCGAACAGATCGTCCAAAGCGGCCATCGAGTTTGCCTCCGTGCGAATCAGATGCGAATTCAGATTAACCCAACATTCCATAGTGCCAAGCTGACACCGTTTTATGCGACGCGCCGGGTTTTAAAAAACACGCCGCCTTGATCATCTTCCCAACACGACTTTTTAACGGCCCAGCAAGTTACCTTGCTAGGAAAGCGATCTCTTATGCGTCACACAAGGCGGTAAAGTGTCCTTAGCGAATTTTGACACCAATTTTGCCGCCCGCGCAGCATTGCCTGCAAACTAAGCGTTGCACATCCTGTGCCGGGGTCAACCAAGCAATTGTCTTACAGATCGAACGTTGGCGTCAGCTCAGCGTTCCCGATAAACCGCCGAAAACGTGTGGTTCTGCATCTTTTGGAAGCGCAATCCCTTGAATTTGCCCGCTCCGATCTCACTGCGCCAGTTTTCTGCGCAGCTTTGAGATGGGCACGAAAAGACCCAAGTGCCATGGCGACAAATTGCACCACCGTTTTTCATGGGGAGTTATGCACCACAATCCGTCAAAATGGACGCGCCGTTGATAAAACAAAAAACCCGCGACCGGCATGCGATCGCGGGTGAATTAAATTCACTTCATTTTATGACGCGGCGGATTTAAATCCGCGCGCAGTTGTAAAATTTAGTTGATGGTCGGTTCGTCGGTGCCGGGGGTCTTCGTCCGGCGTGTGGCAAGACCACCCTTCTGCCCCGCACGACGAGCTGCTTCGGCGTCGCGTGAGAACGCCCGTTTGCCCGGTTCCACACGCAGACCACCTGCGCGACCCGCGTTGACGGCGAGCTCTTTGGACTTGGAAAACGAACGTTTTTCAGCTGGTACTGATTTGCCGCCGACGGCCGCGATGGCCTTACGCTTCTCCGGGGTCATTGCTGCAAATCCGCGGAGCTTCTTCGGGGGGTCCATCTGCATGTTATCAACCTTCGCATTGTATCGGAGTACGATATGACAACGCATGGTTTGGCTCCCGGTTCCGCTGAACGTCGAAAAAATTCAGCGGTTCTTGATATTTGCCAACTTCATCTGCTGCCCACTGACCGTTTTCTATGGGCCCAGCGCGGGCGAGCGGTATGAAGTTGCCCCAACTTTTCCCAACGGCACCCATGCCCAAGTTTGAGCGTTACCGCGTCGAGCCAACGGACCTTGACGGCCCAGGCTGCCCGTGTTGCGGCGAGGACCGGGCGCGCGGTTACGTCTATGGGGTCCGGGAAGAGGGGGACGAGGTGCCGCTCGCGGTCTACGCTGCGGACTGGAGCGGGCTTGGTCGCTATGTCACGGCCAGTCTGGGGCTGGTTGTTGGGCCATGGACGCCGGAGGCCAGCGCTCTGGACCGCCTTTTCATCCGTTGGGAGGTCGTTCCAGCAGGAATGTCGACGAGCGGTCTGCCTGACTTTCGACCGGCGGAGGCCGCTTCAAAGCCATTCCATGGTTTGGAAGCTCTGGGTCACCCCGTTTCGGCTGCAGATCATCCGGGGCAGGCTGCGGACGTTCTCGTCCACCATGAAGCGGTGTGCCGTGCCGTCGTCGCCCAGGATCCGCGTCTGAGCATGCTCACGCTCAAGAAGCAGAGCAGGGGCTTTCAGGCTAGCGGAGACTGAACCTGCAAAAGCAGAGTTGCTAATCAGTCGCGCTGCTCGGGCTCCCGACGCTTCTTCACGCGGACCGGAACCAGGGTCTGGCCGGACTCCTTGCTGGCAGCAAGGCGCTGGGCGGCAATCAGGGCTGCGAGAGCGGCGATGGCCGCAAGAACGCTGGGCAGCATGTGCAAATCTCCAGTCTTCAAGTCCCTGTCACCGGACGATGACCATTTCGAAAGTATGGCAAAAAAGATACCAAGAAGGAAATAGGGTGCGCCCGCAATTTCGGCAGCATGATGACGCATGTTTTAATGACGCAGGGGAATCCGGCCTCGACTGTCAGATCCCTTGTCGCCATACATCTCAACACTGTCGGGCCCGCGTGGTTCCCTGAGCCCCGCCCTTGTTTGCAAGGCCCCATCCGGAGCTCATGACCTGATGCGCGTGTTCATCTTGTTTGCCCTCGCCGCCCTTGCGTCGACGACATCCGCCTTTGCTGCTGCCCCTGATGTTACGCAACTGCCCACCGGTTTAGCGCTTCCTTTCGCCGGCCTGCTTGCGTCCATCGCGATTTTTCCACTGATCGCCGCACGTTTTTGGCACGCGCATTATGGCAAAGTGGCGAGCGTGTGGGCGCTTGTGTCGCTGGTCTTTCTCGGCCTTGTCGTCGGCCCTGGCCCGATGTCCGAACTGGTGTTTCACACGCTGGCGCTGGAATATGTACCCTTCATCGTCATGCTGTTTGCGCTGTTTACCGCAGCAGGCGGTATCGTCGTTCAAGGCGATTTGCGCGGCACGCCACTCACCAACACAGGCCTGCTTGCACTTGGAACAGCGCTGGCCAGCGTCATTGGCACGACCGGCGCTGCGATGATCCTGATTCGCCCCATTCTGCGCGCCAACGCCAATCGCCCGACCAACGCGCATGTCGTCATTTTCTTTATCTTTCTCGTCGCCAACATCGGCGGGGCGCTCAGCCCGCTCGGTGACCCGCCCTTGTTTTTGGGCTTCCTGCGCGGGGTCGATTTCTTCTGGCCCTTGCAGGCGCTGTGGCGCCCGACGCTGCTGGCGTCCGTCTGTCTGCTGGTGTTGTTCTTTGCGCTGGACGCTTATTTGAGCCGGGGCCCGGCCATGCCCGAAACGCCCCTCCAGCAGACCGAGGCCGTCAGCGTGCGTGGTCTCATCAATCTGGCGCTGATCCTGGTGGCGATCATTGCGATCGTGATGAGCGGCATCTGGAAGCCGCAGGTCGCGTGGGTGGTTCTCGGGACAAAACTCGAATTGCAGAACCTCGTGCGGGAAGCTGTTCTGCTCCTCGTAGGACTGTCGTCCCTGGCCCTGACGCCAGCCGGACTGCGGGCGCGCAACGGTTTTACATGGGAACCCATTCTTGAAGTCGCGAAGATTTTTGCGGCGATTTTCGTCTGTATCGTGCCGGTCATCGTGATGCTGAACACGGGTGCGCAGGGCCCGTTCGCACCACTGCTGGCCCTGGTGCAGCAGGCGGACGGCAGCCCGTGGAACGCAGCCTATTTCTGGATGACAGGCCTCTTGTCGTCTGTGCTCGACAATGCGCCGACCTATCTGGTGTTTTTTGAGCTGGCGGGCGGCGACCAGGCTCGCCTTATGGGCTCGCTGGCGCACACGCTGGCCGCCATCTCCATGGGTGCCGTGTTCATGGGGGCTGGCACCTATATCGGCAACGCACCCAACTTCATGGTCTATGCCATCGCGCGGCAGGCGGGCGTCCGCATGCCGGGTTTCTTCGGGTACATGCTGTGGTCAGGCGGGATTTTGGGGCCGCTCTTCGGCCTCATCACGTATATCTTCCTGCGCAACTGAAGCATCGCCGTCATCCAGCGCAAGGCGCGCGCGCGCCCGCAGCTTTTCGGTTTCGCTCTTCAATTGGCCGCAGGCTGCCAGAATGTCCCGACCGCGCGGTGTGCGCACCGGGCTCGCATAACCCGCATTGAAGACAATGTCCGAAAAGCGCTCGATGGTGGTCCAGTCCGAGCATTCGTATCTGGTGCCGGGCCAGGGATTGAAAGGGATCAGGTTGATCTTGGCTGGAATGCCTTTCAACAGGCGCACCAGCTCCCGTGCGTCAGCGGGTGAATCATTCACGCCCTTCAGCATCACATATTCAAACGTGATGCGTCGCGCGTTGGAGACACCGGGGTAGGTGCGGCAAGCCTCCAGCAGATCCGCGATTGGATATTTCTTGTTCAGCGGCACCAGCGTGTCGCGCAACTCATCGCGCACAGCGTGAAGCGAAATCGCGAGCATGGTAGAGGCTTCTTGGCCCAGTGCCTCGATTTGCGGTACGACACCCGAGGTTGAGACGGTGATGCGGCGACGCGACAGCGACAGGCCATCGCCATCCGAAATCACGTCAATGGCATCGCGGACATTTTCAAAATTGTAGAGCGGCTCGCCCATGCCCATAAAAACAATGTTGGACACGGCCCTCACGCCTTCGCCAGACGGAATGAGGCCGTCGGTCGGCGGTGTCAGGCCCGGGTAATCCCCCACCATGTCGCGCGCAACGACAAGCTGCTGGACGATTTCCTGTGCTGTCAGATTGCGCACAAGGCGCTGCGTGCCCGTGTGGCAGAAGGTGCAAGTCAGCGTGCAGCCAACCTGACTTGAAACACACAATGTTCCGCGATCGCTTTCGGGAATATAGACGCACTCGATTTCGGCACCCTTGTCGCGTGCGTCCACCGGCGGCATGCGCAACAGCCATTTGCGCGTGCCGTCATTGGAGACTTGCTCCGCGATCACTTGCGGACGCGCCAGCGTGAAATTCTCTTCCAGCAGAGCACGCAGCGGTTTGCCGATGTTCAGCATGCGGTCAAAATCGCTGACGCCCTGAAAATAAATCCAGTGCCACATCTGCTGGACGCGCATCTTCTGCTCGCGCGGGCTGACGCCCACGGAGGCGAGCGCCGCCATCAGTTGCGGTCGCGTCAGGCCCACGAGCGAGGGCTTGTGCGCAGTTTCCAATGCGCTGGCCACGACATCCATGGGGGCGGCGTCGGGAACGTCAGCGATCAGCAGACTTGAGGCGGGGTCCATAAACCAAACTCGAAACAAACGGGGGTGTCTTTGATCCAGTGCCTTAGCACGAAAGGCTTGGCGGGGATAAGGCAGGTTGGCGGTGCGATCGTGTTCGCCGGACATGGGTGCCGGTTTCCCCTTGCGGGCGGCCTCCGTTCGGCTTAGCTTGGTTCATCAGCAAAACGACGTTTCACATATAAAACGTTTAGTGGAGTCAGCCATGCAAGCTTTATCAATCGGCATTGTCGGTGGTGGCATTGGCGGCATGGCTGCGGCCGAGGCATTGATCGCCGAAGGACACACGGTCAAGATTTTTGAGCAGACGGCAAAGTTTGGCCGGGTCGGGGCTGACATCAACCTGACGCCCAATGCTGTGCGCGCGCTCGACGGTCTGGGCATTGGTGAGGGCATTCGCAAAACAGCCGCCCGCCCAACGCACCGTATTAGTCGCACGTGGGACACCGGCGTTGAGACATCGAAGCTCGAAATGGCCGAGACTGCGGAAGCAAGCTACGGCGCCCCGCAGCTGACAATTCATCGTGCGGACCTGTTGTCGGCGCTGGAAGTTATCCTGCCGGGTGGCGTTCTGCAGCATGCGGCCAAGGTCGTGTCGATCTCGCAAACCGCAGACGTTGCCGAAATCGCACTGGCGGACGGCCGCAATTTTGAATTCGATTTGTTGATCGGGGCAGACGGCATCCACTCCATGGTGCGCACGGCTTTGTTTGGCCCGGAGCGACCGGAATTTACCGGGCTCGTCGCGTATCGTGCGGTGGTGCCACAACACAAGCTCAACGTGCCAAATCTGAACGCCTTCACCAAATGGTGGGGACCGACCCCCGACAGCCAGATCGTGACCTTCCCGCTCAACCGTGGCGAAGACACGTTTGTGTTCGCGACGTTGCCGATGAAGGACTGGACAGAGGAATCCTGGACAGCCCCGGGCGATCCTGACGATCTTCGCAAGGCTTACAAAGACTTCCACCCGGACGCTTATGCGCTGGTTGATGCCTGCGAAACGGTGATGCGCTCGGCGCTGCTCGTGCGCGATCCATTGCAGCAATGGTCATTGGGCCGAACAACGCTGCTTGGCGACGCCTGCCACCCCATGACGCCGTTCATGGCGCAAGGTGCCTGCATGGCCATCGAAGATGCGATTGTCCTTGCCCGCTGCCTGAAAGATTGCGCGCCCGATCAAGTCACAAACGCGCTGCAGGTTTACGAAGGCGCCCGCAAAACCCGCACAGCGCGCGTGCAGGTTGGTTCACGCGGAAACGAGTGGCTGCGCGATGGCGGGAACGCCGACTGGCTCTATGGCTACGACGCATGGAACGTGCCGTTGGCGGCTGAAAGCGCCCGTGACATTGCAACCCCGCATTGATTGCGATTGCGGTCTTAACGGGGACAAAAAAAGCGGCACCCGCACGGGTACCGCTTTTCAGCACCTAAACGTTGGAGCGCAGCTCAGCCGGTAAGCGCAGATGTCCAAAGGCCGCGCGCGAGTTTGCGCACAACACCAGCCTTCTCCAGACGGCGAAGCGTCTGCGACACGATCACTTCTGTGTGATTGGGTTTGCCAATCAAATTATCCGGCATGTTGGCAATGATGTCTGCGTTCATCACTGGTCCCGCCGCGCGCGTGACAAAGCTGACGATGAAAGCCCGCAGGTTTGTGGGTTGCTGTGTCACAATCTGTTCAGACGCATCATGTGTCTGCGACCGCAGCGCGCGAAGCGCAGTCACACTATCCGACAACTGTGTCATCTGCGCTTCGATCAGCGCAATCAACGCGTCAGGATTCGCCTGATAGGCAACGGACGAAAAACGAAACCGATCCATGGATCCTGAACTCCTCATGCCCATGCGTCCCATTAAAGCCTCCTGAAACGTAATCAGCCTGTATTGCAAACCGCGCACGAACGATCCAACGTATCGACCCAATTTTCCCTGGGCCTAAACCTGGCTCACGGACACCAAGCGAACCAGCGAACACATCGCAACTTTCATCGAAAATGGCTCAGCTTGCGAGCGACCCGCCGATGGCCGTGAGGCGCTGCCCGGGTTTTGCCTGCAAACAAACGAATCGTATCCACGGTTCAAACTTAAACTTAATACGCACAAGCTACGGCTGAGGTTGCATCGGGTTTCAGACTTAATGTGATTATTTTTCGTGTCCGACAACGTCGAGACTGCCCTTGTGAAGGTCGCGCTCCCTGCAGGCGGCTAGGCTCAGAAAAATATATATAATCCCATACGCAGCTTGAGCGGCTTCATTAAAAGCCATCTCGGTCCTTGCACGCACAGGTCATGAACATAAAGTTGCATCCCGCACCGCACGAGGGAACAAAACTTAAGTCGAACTCTGTTCAAACATCCGTGACCAAGGTCGGCATGGTACACCCTCGCACCACCGATGCTGTGGCGGAACAAACCTGTCACGATACGAAGCGGCAAGCCGTGACCATCCTGCTAACGAGCTTGTCTCAGTCTGCTTCTGAAATGAAATACGCGCGCCAGGGGGCGCTGATATGAGTCCAAAGCTCGCCGCGGCCCTTGCCTCCATCATCTGGGGCTTCACCTACATCATCTCGACGAAGATGTTGCCGCACAACCCCATGTTCATTGCCGCGGTGCGGGCACTTGGTGGCGGACTGCCGCTGCTGCTGATTTCGCGGGATTTCATTCCACGCCCCTGGTGGGGCCGGCTCATTCTGCTGGGCACGCTCAACAGCGGCCTGTTCTTCGCACTCTTCTTTATTTCCGTTTTGCGATTGCCCGGCGGTGTCGCCGCCACATTCCAGGCGCTGGGCCCGCTGTTTTACGTCTTGCTCGCCTGGCCGATGATGGGTGTGCGGCCCGGCTTGCAGAAAATTCTCGCCGTGGTGCTGGGGGCCATTGGCGTGGGTCTTGTCGTGCTGAAGGGCGGCGCAACGATTGATGTCATCGGTGTGCTGGCTGCTCTCTCAAGTGCGCTTTGCCTGGCGGTGGGCGGCACGCTTGTGCAAAAATGGGGGCGGCCGAACTCTCTTGTTGGTTT
>CAIZGQ010000650.1 GCA_903932565.1 uncultured Hyphomicrobiales bacterium | reverse complement strand
CATGCATCGTGACGACCGCATTCCAAGGGTGAGCCTCACGTCACTGATGTCCGACGCAGTCGTGGAAATCTCCAGCAAGGGCTTTGGCTGCGTCGGGGTGATGGATGCCGACGGGAAACTCGCCGGCATTATCACGGATGGCGATTTGCGCCGACACATGCGGGCCGATCTGATGACGGCGCCCGTTACCAGCATCATGACGGGGGCACCCCGGACAGTGCGCAGCGACATGCTGGCCGCCGAGGCGCTGGAAATTCTGAACGCCCGCAAGATCACAGCGGTCTTTGTCGTGGATGCGCAGAAAACCCCCGTGGGCATTCTGCATCTGCACGATCTGCTGCGGGTCGGGGCGGCTTAGCGACTGACATCACGCGATAGAAGTAGCTTTCATCGCACCGCCATGGGGTCCGTGCTAGCATCAGATTTGTTTGCCTGGGAGCGACCCCCTGATGGAGACGGCCATGCCCACTCTTGCTGGTTTCAGCCTCTTTGCGATGGCAGTGCTTGTCTTTGTCGTCGTCACCCTGGCGATGGGCATTCGGCAAGTGCCGCAAGGCTACGCCTATACGGTCGAGCGCTTCGGGCGCTATTCGAAGACACTGGGGCCGGGGCTCGGGCTGATCATGCCATGGGTCGACCGCATCGGCCGCCGCATCAACATCATGGAGCAGGTGTTGGCGGTGCCCTCGCAGGAGGTCATCACCAAGGACAATGCCACGGTGACGGTCGATGGCGTCGCCTTCTATCAGGTGTTGGACGCGGCGCGCGCGTCCTACGAGATCACCAATCTGGAACTCGCGCTCCTGAACCTTGTCATGACCAATATCCGCACCGTCATGGGCTCGATGGATCTCGATCAGCTTCTCTCTCATCGTGATGAAATCAATGTTCGCCTGCTGAGCGTCGTCGACTCCGCTGTTGCGCCCTGGGGCATCAAGACGACGCGCATCGAAATCAAGGACATTGTACCACCCAAGGATCTCGTGGACGCCATGGCCCGCCAGATGAAGGCCGAGCGCGACAAGCGCGCTGCCGTGCTGGAAGCCGAGGGCCAGCGCCAGTCTGATGTGTTGCGCGCTGAAGGGCGCAAGCAGGCAACCATGCTTGAAGCGGAAGGCCGCAAGGAAGCGGCCTTCCGCGATGCCGAGGCGCGCGAACGTGCGGCACAGGCTGAGGCCATGGCGACAGCGGTTGTGAGTGAGGCAATCGGTAAGGGAGATCTTGCTGCGCTGAATTATTTCATCGCCGAAAAATACGTGAAGGCGCTTGGGGAGGTTGCCAAATCGCCCAATCAGAAAGTCCTGATTCTCCCCGTCGAAATGACGGCCCTTGCTGGCACACTCAGCGGCTTTGCAGAAATTGCCAAGACGGTGATGTCAGAATCCAATGACGCTGAGACTGCGCGGCGATCTGCCCGCGCGCCTGTGCCAAGCGTCCCGCGCCCCGGCAATAGCGCGTAACGAGAGGCAGACTGGCCATGCCGATGCATTTGGGTGGCGCGCCAATGGAACCCTGGGTCTGGCTCGCCGCTGGTATTTTGTTGTGTGCCGCGGAGACGTTCGCACCGGGGCTGTTTTTGCTTTGGCTCGGCCTTGCGGGCATCGCAACCGGCGTCTTTCTGTTTGGCATGTCCGCCTTCGGGCTCGGGCTGGGGTTCGCCGGGACCTTGCTGCTCTTTTGCGGCTTCGCTGTTGTCAGCGTCATCATCGGAAAACGCTTTTACGGCTCGCATTCCAAGGCAATTACGGGCTCTTTTCTCAATCGCCGCATGGACTCGTTCGTCGGTCAGACATTTTTGTTGCATGACGCAATCGTCAATTCATCTGGACGAATTCGTGTCGGCGATTCCGTCTGGCAGGTTGTCGGACCCGATCTCCCGGCGGGTGCAAAAGTGCGCATTATCGCCGTGGCTGACGATAGCGTGACGTTGCGGGTCGAAGCCGCCTGACGCTTTTAGATAAGCCCCGCCGCGATGTTGATCGTCAGCGCCAGCACCGTGGTGTTGAAGAAAAACGCCAGGATGCAATGCATCAGTGCCACACGGCGCATGCGCTGCGAGCAGATTGCAATATCCGCCGTCTGCGCTGCGACGCCGATGACAAACGAAAAATACAGGAAGTCGAGATAATCTGGCCGGTCTGTGCCCGGAAAATTCAGGCCGCCGCGCTCCCCAGCTTCGCACTTCGCGTCGCTTTCATCCTCCATCACATATTCATGCGCGTAATGCAGCGCGAATTCGAGATGGATGAACGCAAACGCGCTTAAAATAGTTGAGCCGGCGAGTGCGATATGAACGGCCTTGTTCAGCCCCGTCATGTCCTTGGTCGCAGCCAGTTGCGCAACAATGGCCGCAATCGAAGCGATAGCAGCAATGCATGTCATGACCAGAATGACATTGCGCCCTTCGTCCTGGGATTCAGCGCGTGCCTTGATGGTTTCATGGCTGGACTGCCGGATCATGTAGGCGGCGAGTGCGAGATAAAGCCAGACGCTCATGTTCCACGCGAGAAGAACGCGCGTCGCCATGCGCCACGTCTCTGGGAACAAGACCCACGCAAGAATGCCCAGCACAACGCAGGCAATCAGACGCGGCCGCGCGTGAATTTGCTTCAGCACGGGACGATCACTCATCCTGCGGCGCGTTGGAGTTTGCTTGGTATTGGACTTGTGGGGACCGGAGGCCATTCCAGAACGTCTCCGGCTAATCGTTGAAGGCGCGCGTGACGTCATTGAAGAGTTCGTCAACCGTCACAGGCTTGGTGATAAGGCCCTGCTCCAGCGAATACTGGATGGCCAAGGCAAGCGAGGTGCGGAGGTTTTCAAATCCAAAGGGAAGATCGTCGATCTCTTTGTGGAGATTTGCTGCCCGCTTGCTCTCCAGAAGCGCGCGATAAAGATCTCGCACGATGTCCGGACGCTCGCGGCAAAGCTCGTCCCGCACCACGAAGAGGTGATTGACCGACACGCCATGATATTTGGCATAAAACGCGCGGCCTGCATCCGCCACATCAGGAATCACGGGCT
>CAIZGQ010000649.1 GCA_903932565.1 uncultured Hyphomicrobiales bacterium | reverse complement strand
TTTCCCGCCTGCCGCGCCGGTCCGCCATTGTCGCCTTCTCTGCGGAGGACGTGTACGCGATTGCCGAACTCATCCGCCGCACGCGCGGCGGAGCGGCGGTCGTATTGGGCGCGTTGAGCCCGCGCACCCGTAACGCGCAGGTCGAGCTCTATCAGGAAGGTGAAGTCGACTACATCATCGCGACAGACGCCATTGGCATGGGCCTCAATCTCGATGTTGATCACGTCGCCTTCGCCGGTGATTCGAAATATGACGGCTGGCATCACCGCCGCCTGCATCTCGCGGAAATCGGCCAGATCGCCGGCCGGGCGGGTCGTCATTTGCGGGATGGCACGTTCGGCACGACGGGCCGGTGCCCGCCCTTTGATCCTGAGATGATCGAGGCGCTGGAAGATCATGTCTTCGAGCCAGTCGGTCTTTTGCAATGGCGCAATGCCGATCTTGATTTCTCGACAATCGCCAGCCTGCAGGCCTCACTCGACGGCTATCCCGATGAGTATCGCCTGACGCGGGCCCCCTTGGCGGAGGACGTGCGCGTGCTCGACATTCTGGCGCGCGATGCCGACGTGGTGCGCCAGACCAAGACACGGGCGGATGTTCAGCGCCTGTGGGAAGCCTGCCAGGTGCCCGATTACCGCAAACTTTCGCCAGCGGCCCATTCCGACCTCGTTCAGACCCTGTTTGGCTTCATCGTGCGTGCGGGTCGCGTCCCGAATGACTGGTTTTCCAAGCACCTTTCTGCTTTTGACAGGGCGGATGGCGACATTGACGCGCTGTCGGCGCGCATCGCACAGGTGCGTACTTTCAACTATATCGCCAATCGGCCCGACTGGTTACGTGATCCCGAGCATTGGCAGGGCGTCACACGTCAGGTAGAGGACACGCTGTCGGACGCTTTGCATCAGCGGCTCGCCCATCGATTTGTCGATCGGCGGACGTCTGTGCTCATGCGACGCTTAAGAGAGAATGCAATGCTTGAAGCGGAAATTACGGGGACCGGGGACGTACTTGTGGAGGGCCAGCACCTTGGCACGCTTCAGGGCTTCCGCTTCACGCTCGATCCATCAGCCGCCGGTGAGGCCGCCAAGACGATGAACGCAGCTGCGCAAAAGGCGCTGGCCAGCGAGATCGACGGGCGCGCCACCCGCGTGCAGGAAGCCGTCGACACAGCTTTCGTGCTGGCAAACGATGGCGTCATCCGCTGGCTGGGCGAGATCGTCGCGAAGATCTCCGCCGGTGATCACATCCTGAAGCCTGTTGTTCGTGTTTTGGCGGACGAACAATTGAGCGGCCCCGCGCTGGAAGGCGTGCAGCGCCGTCTCGATTTGTGGCTGGCCCAGCACATCAAAAAATTGCTCGGGCCGCTGGAAGAGCTGGAAGCAGGCGAAGGTCTTGAGGGCCTGCCGCGCGGTGTTGCCTTCCAGGTCGCTGAGAATTTGGGCGTGCTCGAACGCTCGCGCGTTGCCAACGATGTGAAGGCCCTCTCGCAGGAGGCCCGCGCGGCGCTCCGCAAGGTCGGATTGCGTTTTGGGGCCTATCACATCTATTTGCCAGCCTTGCTGAAGCCCGCACCCCGCGCACTCGCTGCCCAACTCTGGGCGTTGAAGCACGGTGGGATCGAGGGCGTAAAGGGTCTCGACGAGGTGCCGCATCTGGCGGCGTCCGGTCGCACATCTTTCGCGGCCGACAAGGACGTTCCCAAGGGCCTCTATCTGGCGGCGGGCTTCCGCGTGTCCGGTGAGCGCGCAGTGCGCGTCGATATTCTGGAGCGCTTGGCAGATTTGGTGCGCCCCGCGATTGCGTATCGTCCCGGCGTGACGCCGGGCGAGCCGCCGCCAGGCGCCGCCGATGGTGAGGGCTTTGTCGTCACCGTCGCCATGACATCGCTGGCTGGCTGCTCTGGCGAGGCATTTGCCTCGATCTTGAAGTCGCTCGGCTATATGGCCGACAAGCGGCCCGGCCCGCCGATAACGGTTGCGCTGGTGCCGATGGCACCACGTGAGCCGATCAAACAGCCGGTGGCCAATGCCGAGGCGTCCGGTTCCGTTGTGGCTGATGCTGACGCCGAAACAAGCGCCCCAACAGAGCCGGTTGCAGACCTTGCGACTGATTCTGAGCCAGCGGTCGAGGCACCCGTCGCAGACGTCGCCGAAGAAACCATTGCCGAGGGTGTCGCAGAGACCTCCCTAGCCGAGGCAACGCCATCAGCAGCGGCGGACTCGTCCGCTGACACAGCCGCGCCCGTTGCAGCTGAGCAGGCAGCCTCGCACGCAGCGCCTGAAGAGGTGGCATCCGATACGGCGAGCCCCGTGGGCGAGGATGTCGCAACAACCACAGCGGCAGCCGAGCCCGAGGTCACTG
>CAIZGQ010000648.1 GCA_903932565.1 uncultured Hyphomicrobiales bacterium | reverse complement strand
TGCTATTTGCGTCAGCTCTGGCGGTTCATGGTTGTTGGTAATCTTAGTGCAGCTTCCTACACTGACCTAGTAAAACTAAAAAGCCGCCCGGAGGCGGCTTTCGGTTTAACGCTTTTGTTTCAACCTTTGTCTCTCAACCCAATCAGTCTTCGGCAATTGCCGAGATCGCAGCATCCTGCGTTTTCGCAGGCTTCAGCTTCACCGGGCGCAGCAGGAACGACGGCACATGATCGCCAAGTCCGACCACTGGCGCATCATCTTCCTCAAAGCGACGACGCTGGCGCGGCTCCTGACGAGCCTCCGCGCGCACATCATGGCGTGGGGCGGGTTGCGGACGCTCGGACCGGTCCGCATTCCGTTGGCGCGGCTCATGACGCGGCTCGTGACGGGTGTCCTGACGCGGTTCAGGCCGGGCGTCGGGGCGCGGCTCTGCACTGCGCTCGCGGCGTGGGGCGGGCATGTCCGAATGAATAAGGGTTTCGGTCGATGAGGGCTCGCGTTGCGCACGATGGCGACGGTCACCGGACCGATCAGGTGCAGCCGCACCACGTTCACCACCGCTTCGCTCGGCCCGTTCGCCACCGCGTCCGCCGGAGCGGCCACCGCGCTCACCACGACCGCGTCCACGCTCATGACGACCACCGGAACGCTCGTCGCCCGGCTGCTCGACAATTTCATCAAGCGTCGGGCCGACCCACTCGATCTTGCTAGCGATCAGCTTCTCGATGTCGTCGAGATATTTACGATCCGAGCGGGTGATGATCGACGTGGCAACGCCGAATTTTCCCGCACGGCCGGTGCGGCCAATGCGGTGAACATAATCTTCCGCATGGGTGGGAAGATCGAAATTGAACACGTGGCTGACGTCGGGAATGTCGAGGCCGCGAGCCGCCACATCCGAACAAACCAGGAGATCAACCGCACCTGTCTTGAACGCATCGAGCGAGGCCATGCGCGCGCGCTGGTCCATATCACCATGCAGCGCGCCAACCTTGAAGCCATGCTTGTCGAGTGACTTGTGCAGGATGGCGACATCGCGCTTGCGATTGGAGAAGATGATCGCATTCTTGAAGTTGTCGGCATTGCGAATGAGCTGGCGCAGCGTTTCACGCTTGGCTGGGCCATCGGACGAGCCAACAAGGTTTTGCGTGATCGTTGTTGCGGTCGAGGCGGCGCGGGCCACCTCCACCCGCACGGGATTATGAAGAAACTGCTCTGTTAGACGGACAATTTCCGGCGGCATGGTTGCCGAGAAAAACAATGTTTGACGTGTGAAGGGCACCAGCTTGCAGATGCGCTCGATGTCGGGAATGAAGCCCATATCCAGCATGCGATCGGCCTCGTCAATGACGAGGATTTCGATGCCGGTCAGCAGAAGTTTGCCGCGCTCATGAAAATCGAGCAGGCGACCCGGTGTTGCAATCAACACATCTGCGCCGCGCTGAATTTTGACGTCCTGGTCACCAAAAGAGACGCCACCAATCAGCAGTGCAACGTTCAGTTTGTGATTTGCGCCATATTTGACGAAGGCTTCTTCAACCTGCGCAGCAAGCTCGCGGGTTGGCTCCAGGATCAACGTGCGCGGCATGCGGGCGCGGGCGCGGCCCTGTTCCAGCCGTGAGAGCATGGGGAGGGTGAAGGCCGCGGTTTTGCCCGTGCCTGTCTGGGCAATGCCGAGAACATCGCGCCCGGCGAGCGCGTGGGGGATGGATTCAGCCTGAATTGGGGTGGGGTTCGTGTAGCCTGAGGCGGTAACTGCCTGAAGGACCTTTTCGCTGAGGCCGAGGTCGGAGAATGTCATACGTGATTTTGCCTGGACGTGAGCCGTGCCGGGGCAGATATGCCGGGGGAGGAGCTCACTTGATCGGCGCGTAGAAAGAGCAAAGCACGTTGCCTGATGCAACGGAAGGGACGGAGGTGCACGCGCGGGCCGCTCCACGTCCCAATTACCATTCAGAATAATCGCGTAAAAGTCAATCCAATTGACGATCGAGGCCCCAAGCGCGCCCGACTACGATCCATGATCCGCAAAGGCGCGTGCGCCCGTGCGGCGGAGCTTTGGTCGGGCTGCGGACGTTTTGGCCTTTATTTACGGGCACCGGTGCAGGGATCGAGCACCACGGGGCTGCTGAGCGCGTTGGGGATGGAGGCGGTGGGATTATAGTCAATGCCCGGTTGGCCAAGGGTTGTCTTGCC
>CAIZGQ010000647.1 GCA_903932565.1 uncultured Hyphomicrobiales bacterium | reverse complement strand
CGGCAGTGTCGGCATCGGTTTTGCGATCCCCGCAGAGGTCGTGCGCAATGTGGTTGCCTCGCTGCGCACCAAGGGCTCAGTTGATCGTGGCTGGATTGGCGTGCAGATCCAGCCTGTGACACCGGAGATTGCGGACTCGCTCGGCCTCAAAGACACCCATGGTGCGCTGGTGGCGGATACGCAGGCGAAATCACCTGCGGGCGCGGCGGGCATTCACTCGGGCGACGTCATCACGGCGGTGAATGGGGAACAAATTGACGGACCGCGCGATCTGGCTCGCCGTATTGCCGGACTGGGGCCCGACAAGACCGCCAAGCTGACCTATGTCCATGATGGATCAAGCAAGCAGGTCGATGTGAAACTTGGCAGCTTGCCGGTGGATCAGGCCGAGGCCAAGGCTGATGCGGGCAAGGAGGGTTCGGGCCCGACGTCCATGGCGCAATTCGGCCTGTCCTTGGCCCCCGCTGCCAGTGTGGCGGGTGCTGGTCAGACCGGCGTCGTCGTCGCTGAGGTTGATCCCGATGGTGTCGGTGCGCAAAAAGGCCTGCGCGCCGGGGACATTATCCTGGATGCGGGTGGAAAAGTCGTGTCGCGCCCAGCTGATGTGAGCGCCGCCATCGCCTCCGCCAAGAAGGAGGGCCGCAAGGCTGTTCTCCTGCGCGTCAAGACCGGCGACGCGACTCGTTATGTGGCCTTGGCCACCACCCCTGCTGGCTGACGCCAGCCCATCGTCGCCCGCCGGGATCTGTCTCGGCGGGCTTGACGTCGGAGCGGCAGGCGTGTTGCCCAAGATTTGCCCCCCAGACTTGGCTTCCAATCTGCCGCTCCGCACGCACTGCCACTCCGGATGGAGATGGGTTATATGACAGACATGCGGGTTCTTGTGATTGAAGACGATGCGGAAGCAGCGACCTATATGGTCAAGGCGTTTCGCGAAGCGGGCCACGTCGCCGACCACGCGGCGGATGGCCTTGAGGGCTATAGTCTGGCCCGCGATGGCACCTATGACGTGCTGATTGTTGACCGTATGCTTCCCAAGATGGACGGCCTCTCGCTCATTGGTGGCCTGCGCGAGCAGAAGGTGGATACGCCTGTTCTCATCCTCTCGGCGCTGGGCCAGGTCGACGACCGCGTGAAGGGTCTGCGCGCTGGTGGCGACGATTATCTCGCCAAACCCTATGCTTTTTCTGAGTTGCTCGCGCGCACGGAAGTTCTCTCGCGACGCCGCCCCGCGTCATCGGGTGCGCCAACATCCTATCGTGTGGGCGGGTTGGAGCTTGATCGGCTGGGTCATACGCTGACACGCGATGGTCGCGAGATCGTCTTGCAGCCGCGTGAATATCGCCTGCTTGAATATCTCATGCAGCATGCGGGTCAGGTTGTGACGCGTACCATGTTGCTTGAAAATGTCTGGGATTATCATTTCGATCCGCAGACCAATGTCATTGATGTTCATATTTCGCGGTTGCGCGCGAAGATTGATAAAGGCTTCGATGTGCCATTGCTCCACACGATCAGAGGCGCGGGGTACATGATCCGTGATGGCGCTCGGTAAGCTTTTCCGCACGACGGCTTTCAAACTTTCCGCCGCTTATCTGGTTATCTTTGGGCTGGGCGCAGGGTTTGTGCTGGGTGGCGTTGGCTGGAACGTCAAGGGGATCATGGACGAGCAGATCGCCCAGACGATCGAGGCCGAGATCACCGGCCTGTCCGAGCAATATGCGCAAGGTGGCATGCGCCAGCTTGTTGACGTGGTGGAACGCCGTGCGGCGGCCCCTGGTTCATCCATTTATTTGATCACCACCTTTGCGGGCGAACGGATCGCGGGCAACATTTCGGTTCTGCCAACCGGTGTGCTGGACCGCCCGGGTGTCGTTGAGACTGATTACGAACGCGGCACCGAAACACGCCCGCAGCACCGGGCCCTTGCGCGCATCTTCGTGTTGCCGGCCGGGTTCCGGCTTGTCGTTGGGCACGATCTTGAAGATCGTGAGGCGTTGCGGGGCGTTCTTGGCCACGCGTTGCTACTCACCATTCTGTGGCTGCTGGCCATTGGCACGCTCGGCGGCCTGTTTGTGGCCCGCCGTGTGCTGAAGCGTGTTGATGCCATGAGCGCCTCGGCCCGCACGATTATGGGCGGTGACATGCGCGAGCGGCTGCCGCTCTCAGGATCGCGCGACGAGCTCGACCGGTTGGCGGAAAACTTGAACGCCATGCTCGACCGTGTGTCTGACCTGTTGCGGGGGCTTCAGGAAGTCTCGGAAAATATCGCGCACGATCTGCGCACACCGCTGACCCGTTTGCGCAACAGTGCCGAGCAGGTTTTGCGCACAGGCAAGGACACGGCCGATTATCGAATGGCCGTCGACAAGATCATTGATGAAGCAGACGGCTTGATCCGCATTTTCAATGCCCTTTTGATGATTGCGCGCGCCGAGGCGGGTGCCGCGCCTGCTGAAATGCTGCCCTTCAATCTCGCCGATGTTGCCCATGACATGGCAGAATTTTACGAGCCGCTGGCGGAAGAAAAATCAGCCCGGATCGTTGTTCACGCAGACCCGGATTTGATGCTGATGGGCAGCCGCGAATTGATCAGTCAGGCGCTCGCTAACCTTGTTGACAACGCACTGAAATACGGGATCGTTGAAGCACACGCCGATCACGAGGTGCAGACGATTTCGATTGATGCGCATCGCAACGGTGACGCCATTGAACTCCGCGTTGCCGATTCCGGTCCCGGCATACCGGTCGATCAGCGCACGCATGTGCTGGATCGGTTTGTGCGGCTTGAACAATCGCGCACACAACCGGGGTCCGGCCTTGGCTTGTCGTTGGCGGCGGCCGTCGCCCATCTCCACAAAGGCACCATCCTGATTGGAGATAACAATCCTGGTCTTCGTATCACGCTGACCTTTGCTGCGTTGGATGTGGCCGCGCCTGCACTGTCAGGTGGCGCGCGACAGCTTGGCGCGGCCGACAACAAGCCAGCTTTTCCGATGCAGGAAACAATGTGACCGACATCGGGGCGCCCCAGTCAGACCTGTCTCAGTCAGACCTGCCCCTTGCGCGCATCATCGCGCCAACGATGAAGCTTTCGAACACAGCGCGCGCTGAGGCTGATGTTGCAGACTTGCTCGCGCAACATGCGGCACTCGCAGGGCTCGTCAAAAGCAAGCCCGTCAAGGCGATGCTGACCGGCCTTGCCGAGCACGCGCCCTATCTCTGGGGGCTAGTGCGTCGTGACCCTGAGGGTTGCGCTTTGATGCTGGCCCAATCACCCCGCGCCGCGCTGGACGGATGTCTTTCACGCGCAGAAACTGGTGCCACTGCCGCCGTTGATGACGATGCGTTGATGGAAGTGCTGCGCCAGGCCAAGCGCCAAGCGGCTCTTTTGATCGCGCTGGCTGACCTTGGGCATGTGTGGAGCGTGCTCGATGTGACCGCAGCGCTCACGCGCTTTGCCGATGTGATGGTGACCAGCGCCCTGAATTATCTCCTGCGCCAGGCCATCGATACCGGTCGCCTTGTTGGGCTTGATCGGGACAATCCCGCCTTGGGCTGCGGCGTTGTGGTGCTGGCGCTGGGCAAGCATGGCGCGGGGGAACTCAACTATTCTAGCGATATCGACCTCATCGTCTTTTTTGATCCAGCTTGTGCAGCGATTCCCGCCGGGGCTGCGCCTGCGCAGCTTTTTGTGCGCATGACGAAAGCGCTGGCGCGACTGCTGCAAGAGCGCACGGGCGATGGCTATGTGTTGCGGGTGGATCTGCGGCTTCGGCCAGATCCAGGCTCAACGGCGGTGGCCATCTCGTTGCCTGCTGCGTTTGCTTATTATGAGCGGCTTGGCCAAAACTGGGAGCGTGCGGCGCTGATCAAGGCG
>CAIZGQ010000646.1 GCA_903932565.1 uncultured Hyphomicrobiales bacterium | reverse complement strand
GATTTCATCCCCACCATGTCGCTGGGCATCCCCGGCGACGCGGCGATGGCGCTGCTGCTGGGTGCCTTGATCATCCACGACATCACGCCCGGTCCGCGCCTGATTGTCGAACATCCCGATGTGTTCTGGGGACTTATTGCCAGCTTCTGGATTGGCAACATCATCCTCGTCTTCCTCAACGTGCCGCTGATTGGCCTGTGGGTGCGCCTGCTGATGGTGCCCTATCGCTATTTGTATCCGGCCGCGCTGTTCTTCATCTGCATCGGCGTTTATGCGACGCGCAACCAGCTCTTCGATGTTTACATGACGCTCGGGCTCGGCGTGTTTGGCTACATCCTGCTGCTGTTGCGCTTTGAGCCCGCGCCCATGCTGCTTGGCTTTGTTCTGGGCCCGCGCTTTGAGGACAACTTCCGGCGCGCGCTGAACATCTCACACGGTGACCTGTTCACGTTCGTGGAGCGTCCGATCAGCGCGATCTTCATCACCATGTGCGTGCTGCTGGTGGGCGGGCAAATCTTCGCGCGGATGCGCAAGGCGCGCCCGCCGATTGCCATTCCCTCGACCGCCTTCGAATAAGCGCGGTTGCGTGACACAGACTTAGAAAAGCCCCGGCCAAACGTCGCGGGTTCGACATAGGGAGAAGACACAATGATGCACACCATGAGCCGCCTGCGATCCGTGCTGAGCGGCCTTGCGCTCTCCGCCAGCGCCTGCCTTGCCGCAGCTCCTGTTGCGCAGGCGCAGACCTATCCGGATCGTCCGATCCACGTGATTGTCGGCTTCCCGGCCGGTGCTGGCGCTGACATCCTGAGCCGCTACTTTGCGCACAAGCTCGAAGAAGTCTCCAAGCAGCCGGTCATTGTCGACAACAAGCCGGGCGCCAACGCCAACATTGCGCTGCGCTTTGTGGGCAATTCGAAGCCTGATGGGTACACCATTCTCTTCATCGCCAATTCCAACATGGCGGGTAGCCGCTTTCTGTTCAAGGAATTGCCGTTCGACACGCTGACCGATTTCATGCCGACGGCGACGTTTGCGGAAATCGCCTTCACGGTCGTTGTGTCGCCGAAGTCCAAGGTCAACACGATTGCGGAACTGGTGGCGAAACTGAAGTCGAAGAAGGACAACCTGTTTGGCTATTCCAATCAGGTTGGGCTGCTGTCGGGCGAATTGTTCAAGCAATTGACCGGCGTCGAGGCCAAGGGCGTGGCCTACAAGAACGGCCCCGACACGATGCGTGACGTGACCGACGAGACGCTCGACTACACGATCCTCGACGGCACGTTTGCCTCCGGCCAGGTGCGCCAGGGTGCGCTGAAGGCGCTGGCGGTGACAACATCAACGCGTTCGGAAAGCTTCCCCGGCGTGCCCACGATGACCGAAGCCGGCATTGCCGATTTCAATTTCGTGCCGTGGTGGTGTGCTTATGTTCCCAAGGGAACACCGCAGCCCATCGTCGATCAGATCGAAGCCTACATGCACCAGATCAACAAGATGCCGGAGACGCCGAAGTTTCTGGAGACTGTCGGATCGCTGCCGCTCGATCTTGGGCAGAAGGACGCCGACGCCCGCCTGCGCAACGAGCTGCCGCGCTGGGAGAAGCTCGTGAAGGCGGCGGGGATCGAGCCGCAGTAAGGGGGCTGAAACCTTCTCCCTTGGGAGAAGGTGGCACGCGGAGCGTGACGGATGAGGGTTCTGAGCCATGCCGTCACCCTCACCCGGCGCGGAACGCGCCACCCTCTCCCTCAGGAGAGGGTAGGGCTGTGGCTAACCTTCTCCCTTGGGAGAAGGTGCCCTGCAGCGCAGGGCGGATGAGGGTTCCGAGCCCCACCCCCTCAATTATACCCCGCGCACAGCGTCGCCTCGCCGCCGTAATTGTTCAGCGAGGAGGCTTCCGCGCCCACATGCAGCGGCACCGCAAAGCCCTGCTTCAGAATCCAGACATAGGGAAAAAACTGCGAGCCAAACAGGGGCTGGTAGAGATAGACCAAATCGACAACGATGACCGAGGACCCGCCCTGGAAGAACCGCGTCGGCAGGATGGTTGCCGATGTCGCATCCCAGGCAATCGGCGTGGCATCGCTGGCGGTGAGCTGGCCGCATTGGCGGTTGAGTGGATACATCCAGTTGGGCGCGGTGAAGATGACATTGGCCTGGTATCCATTCAAACCGCCGCTGCCTGGCACCACTTCCACCGACGTGGCGCGGAGTTGTGAATTTACCGTCACGTTCATTTCCGGCATCGCGTTGTTGATGCCGAGCACGCTGTTGTTCCAGATCTGGTTGATGTAATCGACCTTGCCGGTCTGGGCGGCAACGAGCTGGGCTGTGAGCTGGGCAGCGGCGGCGGTGCGCCGCACCGCGCGGCTGTAATTGGAATATTCCGCGGTGCCTGCCATCAGCAGGAACATGATGGGCAGGATCAGCGCAAACTCGATCGCCGCGGTGGCGCTGCCATTGCCCGCAAAACGGCTTGCTAGGGAGCGCATCAGCAATAGGTGCCCGTGTTGGAGGTGGTGAACGCGCTGGTGAAGAAGAATGTGCCGGTGCGATAATATTGCGTGGTACCGCTGAGGGATCCCGCCCAGATCGCCGTGAGGGTTGGCATGGGCACGGCAACGGTCAGTGTTTGATAGAAGTTTGGCGCGGCGAGGCACCAGTTCTGTGCAACGCTGGAATAATCCACGGTGCCAGTGGTCGGCCAGGTGTTGCCAGACCACGCGACATGCTGCGTCAGGTTCACCTTGACGCCGCTGCAGTTGATGAAACCCGG
>CAIZGQ010000645.1 GCA_903932565.1 uncultured Hyphomicrobiales bacterium | reverse complement strand
GTTGCAGGTCCGGCTGACTTTGAAGCGTTTTCGCGCAATGCACCGCGCCGTCTTGGCGCGATTGGCGTCACGCTTCCCTTGTCGGCGGATGGCTTGAACGCGAATGTTGAGTATTCCGCGTCCAACACGTTACCGATCACGGCTGGGAGCGTGCTGGCGACGAAAAGTCTCTACCGGCGTCTGGGCTTCAAGTTGAGCTATCCGATGGTGAAGACGTTCTCGACGACCTTCCTCACCCGCATCGCATTTGACGTCGTGAACGAAGACAATGCCGCGGCCAATTTCGATCAGATTCTGTATCGGGACCGTGTGCGCGCGCTGCGCGCCGGGGTCGATTTCAACCATGCGTTCGGTGACGGGACACAAGCGGTCGCGAGCCTGGATGTATCGCAGGGCCTGAACATCCTGGGCGCGCGGGGCGCGAATCAGGCAACTGTCGCCAATCCCATCTCGCGCGACGGAGCGAATGATCGTTTTACAAAATTGGAGGCGCGCGCAAAATTGCACCGCGAGTTGTTTGGCGCCTTTGCAATCGATTTCTCCGCCAGGGGCCAATATGCGCTTGGTGGCCCGTTGTTGAGTTCAGAAAAGTTTGTCATCGGCGGCACTGCCGACCTGTCGGGGACAAGTTCGGGCGCGCTGAGCGGCGACAATGGATGGGCCGCCCGCGCGGAGTGGCAGTACCATGCGACTGCGATAGATCCCCATCCGATCCAATTGACGCCCTACCTGTTTGCGGCGCGCGGCGAGGTGTTCACGTTGAAGCCCACCGCTGCAGAACCCGCACGTTTGGGCGCGGTCAGTTTCGGACTAGGTCTTCGAGGCACCGTGCCTGTGAACCAAACCTATTTCAGGCAAGCAGATTGGACCTTGGAGGCCGCACGCGAAATCAATGACACGCCAGCGCTCGCACCCAATGCATGGCGGATGAACCTGACTGGCTCTTTACGATTTTAAAGTTCCAAGCGTTCATTTCAACGCTTGTCATTATTCCACAAAGACATTTTTAGGATGCTATTATGAAAACTTTCGCACGTTCCGCGATTTTTCTCGCCGTTTGCCTGGCTGCCACCCACGCGTTCGCGCAAAGCGCAGCCGCGCCGTCGGCCGCCAAACCTGCGCCTCCAAAGCCAGCCGCACCGTCGGTTTCAAGCGAACCCGAATCAACCACCGCCAGTTTCGGCGACTGGACGCTTCGCTGCACGCGCGTCACAGGCCTGTCCTCGAAGGGTAAGCTTTGTGAAATCGTCCAGGCGATCACCATTCAGGGACAGTCTGGCCCCATTGCGCAGATTGCCATCGGGCGTGTGAATGCCGAGGAGCCTCTCAAGCTCACCGCCCAGCTGCCCAACAACGTGACCTTTCCCAGCACCGTGCATTTCGCGGTTGAAGAAAAAGAAACGCTGTCGGCTGATCTGTCCTGGAAGCGCTGCCTCCCGGGCGGCTGCTATGCCGACGTGGATGTGAAAGACGAGCAAATCGCCAAATGGCGTCCCCAGGCCGACAAAGGACGCCTGACGTTCAAGGACGCGACCGGACGGGAGATTCAACTGCCGTTCTCGTTCAAGGGGCTTTCGCAAGCCCTCGATGCCCTCGAGAAGGCGTAGCTTTCAGCGGCCGAGCTCAAGGCTGTGACGTTCAGACACCGCCCCTTTGTGCAATCAGAGGGGCGGTTCTGTTTCACGCGGTGTGGGCGTGGCAATCGCCGCCAACCGTAGCGCGTGGCAGCGTCCTCCAGATCCTGCCTTTTCCACCTCCCTCCCTCGACTTTGGGATGATGCCGAGGCTATTGTCCCGGCAATCCTGTGGCGGCCGGAGGGCCTGACACGGGAGCTCCATGTCACCCGCAGAAGGTGGAAGATGATTATTGATATTCACGGTCATTACACGACCGCGCCCAAGGACCTCGACAATTTCCGCGCCGCGCAATTGGCGGGTGCCAATGATCCCAACCAGCGCCCAAAGCCGAGCGATCTGAAAATCACGGACGATATGCTGCGCGAGAGCGTTCAGCCGCAGTTGAAGCTCCAGAGAGAGCGCGGAACAGACGTCACCATCTTCTCGCCGCGCGCCTCAACGATGGCGCATCATCTGGGAACAGAGGCGACAAGCCGCGAATGGGCGCAGGTCAGCAACGACCTCATCTCGCGCATCTGCAAGCTGTTTCCTGATAAATTCGTTCCCGTGGCGCAGCTGCCGCAGTTTCCCGGTGTCAGCCCGAAGAACTGCATTGCCGAACTTGAGCGCGTTGTGAACGAGCTTGGATTTGTCGGCTGCAATCTGAACCCCGATCCGTCCGGCGGCTGGTGGAAAGATCCCCCACTCACGGACCGTTACTGGTATCCGATTTACGAAAAAATGGTCGAGCTCGATGTGCCCGGCATGGTGCATGTCTCCTCGTCCTGCAACGACAACTTCCATGCGACGGGCGCCCATTACATGAACGGCGACACGACCGCCTTCATGCAGTTCATCTCGGGCAATCTGTTCAAGGATTTCCCCACGCTTCGCTTCATCATTCCGCATGGCGGCGGCGCGGTGCCGTATCATTGGGGCCGCTATCGTGGTCTTGCACAGGATATGAAAAAGCCGCCACTGATCGAGCATGTGATGAACAACGTCTGGTTTGACACCTGCGTGTATCACCAGCCCGGTATCGATCTTTTGGCGAAAGTCATTCCGGTGAAGAACGTGCTGTTTGCCTCGGAGATGATCGGGGCGGTTCGCGGCATCGATCCCGAAACAGGCTTCTACTACGACGACACAAAGCGCTACGTGGATGGGCTGTCGTCGCTGTCGCCCGCAGAAAAGCACATGATCTTTGAAGGCAATGCCCGCAAGGTCTATCCGCGCATGAATGCTTATCTCGACGCGATCAAACAGTAAGCCGCTTTTCTGGTCCATCATTCCGGCGCGCCCACAGCGCGTCGGTCAACATCCCTGCATCTTTTAGGAGCCCGTCGTGGCAGAACTTCCCCGCCTGAACGGCATCATCCGCGCCCTCGAAAAGGGCGACTGCGCCTTCATGACCTTCACGCCCATCAGCGACATTGATGCGGCTGTGCAACTCACCCAATCCAAATATGACGGCGTCATCTTTGAAGGCGAGCATGTGGGCTGGGACGTGCGCGGCCTGCGCGATGTTTTGCAGTATTCACTCAACCGTCAGCTGATCGCCAATTCAGGTTCGGTTGCGCCCTCCGTGACACCGACCGCCCGGATCCCCGCCAATGGCGTGGAGAAGAACCAGTTCCTCGCCAAGCAGGCGCTGGACCTTGGCGTCTATGGCGTTGTGTTCCCGCATATCTCGACGGTGGAAGAAGCCTACAATGCCGTCGCGGCGTGCCGCTATCCGCGCCTCAAGGACAAGCCGCTTTACGAGCCGGTTGGCATTCGCGGCGATGGGCCCGTGCCGGCCGCCCGCTATTGGGGCATCAGCCAGGGCGATTATTACAAGCGTGCCGATACCTGGCCGCTGGATCCCAAAGGCGAGATCCTGACGATCCTGCAGATCGAGGACACACACGGCATCGCCAACCTGCGCGATATTCTGAAAAACGTGCCTGGCATCGGGGCGATTTTGATTGGCGAAGGCGATCTCTCACAGGAACTCGGCTACCCGCGCCAATACGAGCATCCTGCTGTGCTCGAAGCGATGGCTGAGATTGTTGCCATCTGCAAAGAGAACAACGTCATCGTTGGTCATCCGCATGTGGAAGTGACCAACATGGAGCGCGTCGTCAACGAGGGCTACAAGCTGTTGTTCTGCTCGGCACCGCGGACCTATGCAACGCTCGACAAAGTGCGTGGCCATGTGGGTCGCACCTGATCAAGCTTTGCCTTTGTAGAACCCCAAGCCCTCAGGCCTGATCTTTAAGAAGACGGTACATGACAAATTCTGCAACAAATCCTGTGCCGCTTTCGATCAACCTTGCGGACAATGCGATCACGCACGCGCTGCACGAGGGGCGGGTGTCGTCAGAGCTGTTCACGCTCAGTTTCGATGGGCCCAAGGTCGCCAACCAGGGCTTCAAGCCCATGGTGCGCGAGGGTAAGTTTGATGGTGGCGAACTTGCCATCGTTACCTTTTTGCAGGCGCGCGAATTCGGCAAACCGCTCGTGCTGCTGCCAGCCACCATGGTTGGGCGGTTCCAGCATTCCATGCTGGTCTATAACAGTGAAAAGCGCCCGCCCATGTTGCCCAAGGATCTGGAGGGCAAGCGCGTCGGTGTGCGTGCCTACACCCAGACGACCGGCATGTGGATCCGGGGCCATTTGAAAAACGATTACGGTGTCGACCTGTCGAAGGTCACCTGGGTCTGCTGGGATGATCCGCACCCGGCAGAATATGTTGACCCTGCTTTTGTGCAGCGCGTGCCAAAGGGATCAAAGACTGTCGACGAGATGTTGCTGGACGGCGACATCGACGCGGCGATCCCGGGCTACGATGTTCTGAAAAACCCAATCATCAAGCCCGTGATTCCTGATGTGGCGGATGCAGGCCGCGCGTTTTATGCCAAATATCATGGCGTGTCGGTCAATCACCTCTTCGTGGTGCGGGACGAGCTTTGCCGCGAGCGCCCTGACGTTGTTCGCGATCTCTACCGCGCGCTGCTGGAGAGCAAGCGGGCAGTAAATCTTCATAAGGAGATTGATGATCTTCCCTTTGGATTTGAAAACCTCCGCACCTCGCTTGCCTTGGCCATCCAGTATTCGCTGGAGCAGGGCCTTATCACCAAGCCTGTGACGGTTGACGAACTCTTCAATGACGTCAC
>CAIZGQ010000644.1 GCA_903932565.1 uncultured Hyphomicrobiales bacterium | reverse complement strand
TTCAACGCCCGCCTCTTCCCCCCTTCACATTCGAGACTGCGAAGGAGGGGAGATAAGCGTCTGGCGTTGCCGGATCGAACGTCTTGCCCATGACCACGAAGGTCTTGGTCGTGGCGGTCGGCGGCGTCAGGCCCTGTTCCTTCATCAGGCGCTGCGCATCGGTCGCAAGGAAAATCTCGCTCGCAACCTTGGCGTAATCAACGTCGCCCTTGATCTGACCCCAACGCTTCATCTGCGTCATAATCCAAACCGCAAAGCTCTGCCACGGGAACGGATCAAAGTCGGCGCGGTTGGCGACGGTCTGGATGTTGCCAAGCCCATCCGCGAAGGTGCCGGTGAGCACCTGCTCGATGACGATGGGCGGCTGGTTGAGGTAATTTGCGGGGGCAATCGCCTCAGCAATTTCCTTGCGGTTCTCCGGCTTGTGCGCATAGGCCGTCGCATCGACAATGGCACGCAGCAAAGCGCCGTAGGTGTTTGGGTTCGCCGTGATGAATTCTTTCGAGGCTGCAAAGGCGCAGCACGGATGGCCTTCCCACAGCGTCTTCGACAGAAGATGAATGAAGCCGACGCCATCGAACACAGCGCGCTGGTTCATTGGATCAGGTCCCAGGAACCCGTCGATGTTTTCAGCGCGCAGGTTGGCGACCATTTCCGGCGGCGGCACGGCGCGGATTTGCACGTCGGTGTCAGGATCAATGCCGTGCTCCGCGAGATAATAGCGCAGCAGATAATTATGCATCGAGTAATCAAATGGAACGGCGAGCTTGAAGCCCTTCCAGTCCTTGGGATCGCGCTTGTCCTTATGCTTCATGGCCAGCGTGATGGCCTGACCATTGATGTTTTCAATGGCCGGCACGGTGTAGGGGATCGGGTTCGATCCAGCACCCAGTGAGATGGCAATCGGCATCGGCGCCAGCATGTGCGCGGCGTCATATTCCTTGTTGATGGTCTTGTCGCGAATGACGGCCCAGCCGGCCGTCTTCACGACGTCAACATCGAGCCCCTGCTTTTTATAAAAGCCCATGGGCGAGGCCATGATGATGGGTGTCGCGCAGGTGATCGGAATGAAACCGATTTTCAACGCGGTCTTTTCAAGCGGGCCAGTGCCAGCCGCAAAAGCTTCCGTGGCGAGACCCACGGGGAAGAATTGTGCAAGCGCAGCGGCGGCGGTGGACGCGCCGACAGACTTCAGGAACGCACGACGCTCGGCATCCTTCGGGAAGATGGCGCGCATGATCGCGCTTTCGACAACGCGTTTGCTTTGATCAGCCACCGCGAGGTCGTGGTCAGCCTGGGATGCGTGCGCACCGCAAGCGCAGCCATGTGTGCGGAGCTTTCGGTCGGGATTGAACGGGTTGTCGAACGTCGCCATGAAACTCTCCTGCTGTCAGCAACCCACACTGAGCAAACGCAGTGCCAAGTCTACAGCGCTGGTGCAACGTGCGACGATCGTTCGGTGGCAGCGTCCGAAGTGTCTGAATTTAAAAGGTAAATCATGTGGCACCGCCTTGCTTGGGGCTATCTTGCGTCTGCCTTGGCTGCTCGGAGCAATCGGCAAAAACGACGACAATTCGTAGCATTACGAAGTCTCGTCACGCACTCCGAAATCTCGTAGTCTCATCCCATGAATGAGATTGCGTCCCGCGCCGATACGGCGCCAAATTTCGCCTTCCAGCAGGCTCCCGTGCCGATGCTCATCCTCGATCCGTTCAAGGATCAGATCATCATCGGCAATGCAGCAGCTTCAAAGCTGCTTGGCCATTCCTGCGCCGCACTTCAGGCCATGTCTGTCTCAGCCCTTCATCCGGGCCAGGTGCCCGCGCTCATTGTGTTTACCCAGGCGGTGCTGGCCAAGGGCCATTACTGGACACAGACCCTGACGCCGCGCCATGCGGCGGGGATAGAGCTTGAGATCGAATACACGGGGTCCATTTTGCCGGGGCCGGACGGAGCGCAGCGAATTCTCGTTGTGCTGGTGGATCTCGACGAGCGTCGTCGTCGTGCGCTCGACCGCGAGGCGGAGCTGCACATGCGGGGCGGTCTCTCCGAATGGCTGCGATCGGAACGCGTGTTCCGCAATATCGAGCGGGAAAACCAGTTGATCCTGCGCGCCGCTGGTGAGGGAATCTATGGCGTGAATGCGGACGGCATCACCACCTTCATCAATCCGGCTGCCGAGCGCATGCTGGGATGGAAAGCGGAAGATCTTGTCGGGCGCGACATGCATTCGGTTGTGCATCATAGCCATCCCGATGGCGCACATTACTCGCATGAGCAATGCCCGATCTATGGCGCGTTCCGGGTGGGTGCGGTGCACCACGTGGATGACGAAGTCTTCTGGCGCAAGGATGGCAGTTGCTTTTTCGTGGAATACACATCGACGCCAATTCGGGATCGCGGCCATTTGGTGGGCGCGGTGATCGTGTTTCGCGACATCAGCCAGAGGCGTGAGGCGGATGAAAAACTGCGCA
>CAIZGQ010000643.1 GCA_903932565.1 uncultured Hyphomicrobiales bacterium | reverse complement strand
GCCGATGGCATCCGGTTGGTATACTACCACCAATTATGGGTATATGTTCTGGCAGTTGTCGGCTCCTTTCCGCACCGGCTTTTATATTCCTAATCCGCGCAGCCCGGTCAATGCGGGCACAGGTTTTGGTTGGGGCGGTCCCGGTGGTTGGATTGGTCCGAACTGGGGCGGCTACTGAATGGCCACAGTCACTCTTAAGGGCGGCGAGAAGTTCGAGGCAGCGATGCTTGAACTCGCCCGCAAGATCGACCAGCCCAAGACGCTGCAAGTCGGCTTCATCGATACGACCTACCCGGACGGCACGCCGGTGGCGATGGTGGCCTTATGGAACGAGTACGGCACGCCCAACGCCAAGCACCCTATCCCGCCGCGCCCTTTCTTTCGCACGATGATCGCGAACAAGAGCGGCGAGTGGCCAGACGGTATTGCCGCGAAGTTGAAGGATACCAACTACGACGTGGACGAGACGTTGAACCAAGTTGGCGAGATCATCGAGGGGCAACTTCGCGACTCGATCATCAACGGCGGTTGGGTCGCCAATTCGCCCGCCACAATCGCGCGTAAAGGATTCGACCGACCGCTGCAAGATACCGAGCACATGGTCAATTCAATCACTCACAAGATCAAGACTTCATAACCCTAGGAGAACGCAATGGCCCTCCCGACCTACTATAATATTCTTGATACAGCGCGTGGGGACTTCGTTCTCAACGCTGCGGCTTTGGCTGCAATCCAAGGCGGATCACCAACTCCGGTTGTCGCTACCGTCTCCACCACGAACCCGTCTACCACGCGGGCCGGCTACGATCAGGCGGTTCTTAGCTATCCGGGCGCGGTGACGGTTGGTTCTGGCTCCGGGTCGGTTGTCGGTCAACGCGGCGAAGTCAATCTCGGCAATGCGGCTACCGTGCTCGGTGCCGGCTATTACTACGGTATGCAGGGCAAGGTCACTGCGGTGTCCGGAGCTACCATCGGCGCGGGCGCACACGCCTTTGGCTTGGTTGGTCAGTTTGATCTCAGCGTCGGCCACGTTACCGGCGACCCGCAGATTTCAGCGATCTGGGGCGACATGGGCGCGACCGGCCCGAGCAACGGTTGGGGTGCAAATTCCAGCCTCATCAGCGCGCAGAACACCACGGCGTTCGCAACCAACTCGCAAATCTATACCTACGGCGCGGCTGCCTACTTCCATACGATCAGCTCCAATGGCGGAGCCTTTGTCGGCACCGGCCATGCGACGCCTAGCGGCACTATGAAGACTCTCAAGGTCAACATTGACGGCACCGATCTTTACATCCTCGCGGCGGCTGTCTGGTCATGACGCGCGAAGACTTAACGGTTCGCATTGCTTCTCTGTCTGAGGGTATTGGCTCCCTCAAGCAGCAGATTGCCCAGGGGGAAGCCCAAGTCGGCATTCTCCGGGGCAATTTGGCCATGACGACAGGTGCGCTTGAAGAGTGCAAACACTGGCTTGAGAAGTTGAATACCTTGCCGGAAGCGCCCGTCGAGACTTTCGGCGCGCCATTGAAAAAATTGGAGATCGTCACATGAAAGTCGGCGTTATGATCACGAACGGCGGCACGCACCCGCCGGAGAAATGGGCCGAGCAGTCTGCGGATCAGATTGTCGATGCAATCCAGCTTGAGCCAACGTATGTCGCCTACGAGGCGGCGTTGCAGGGCAAGAACGTGTTGCGCGATAAAGTGCGCGATGCGTTGGTTGGTTTGCATGGTCAGGTGCAGAGCAGGGAGCGCGATCTCCTTAAAAACTATATGAGCCGCATTATTCAGCCGCTCGATCCAAGCGATCACATCGACGAAGCGCTGGC
>CAIZGQ010000642.1 GCA_903932565.1 uncultured Hyphomicrobiales bacterium | reverse complement strand
ATCATCGGGCTTCAATCCCAAACGATCACAGACGATATGCTTGAAGACTGTCTCGTGGCCCTGGCCCTGCGTGACAGACCCCATGATCACCATGGGGGAGCCGGAGCGATCGAAGCGCAGCTCCGCCCCCTCGGTACTGGGCGCAGCAGCGCGCTCGATTGTGCAAGAGATGCCTAACCCGCGCAGTTTTCCTTGCGCGAGCGAAGCTGCGCGTCGTGCTTCAAAGCCGCGCACATCCGCCATCTCCAGCGCGCCATCCATGACAGCTTCGAACTCGCCGGAATCATAGGTGAAGGTGAGGCCCGTTTTGAACGGCATCGCGTCCGGCGGGATCATGTTGCGACGGCGCAGGCTCACTGGGTCGAACCCAAGGTCAGCCGCTGCAATATCGATGAGGCGCTCGATCACGTAAGCGGCTTCCGGGCGTCCGTTGCCGCGATAGGGGCGCATGGGATTCGTGTTTGTGAAGACGCCGGAGGAATCAACGAAGATCGCGGGCGTTTTATAAACGCCAGCCAGCGTTCCGATGTTTGCAAACGCGCCCATTTCGCCACCCGGCTGGCAATAAGCCCCGACATTGGCCAGCGTTGTGACGCGCAGCGCCAGAAACGTGCCGTCCTTGTCCAGCGCAAGTTCCGCGTCCGTGACGTTGTCGCGGCCTTGCGCATCGGACAGAAACGCTTCGGTGCGGGTGCTGACCCAGCGCACAGGTCGGCCGAGTTCACGCGCGGCCCATAAGACAAGCGCCGCCTCGCCAAAGAAGCCGGACTTCATGCCAAAGCTGCCGCCAATATCGCCCGCGATCACGCGCACTTTGCTTTCCGGCACGCCGAGCACCTTTGCCACATCGCCGCGATGGCCAATGGCCCGCTGCAAGGTTGTTGTCAGCGTGTAATGGTCGGCAGCACTATCGTAGACGCCAACGCAGCCGCGTGGCTCCATCGTCGCAGCCGTGACGCGATTGATGACAAAGCGGTGCTTGACGATATGCGCGGCGTCCCCAAAGGCTTTTTCAACAGCCTGCTTGTCACCTTCGAAATGCGTGAAGAACACATTGTCCGGGCAGTCCTCCCAGACAGCGGGCGTGCCGGGCGCGTTTGCTTTGGCCGTGTCGATGTTGGCGGGCAAGGGCTCGTATTCGACCTCGATCATTTCCGCCGCGTCCATCGCCTGCGCCAGCGTCTCGGCCACGATAAAGGCGACCGGATCGCCAACCCAGCGCACCTTGTCGGTGGCAAGCGCTGGATAGGCGTGTTGGATCATGGGCGTGCCGTCGCGCCGTTTGCGGCCGCCTGCGATGGGCAGGTCGAGAAAGCTGGACTGCTTCCAGTCGTCGCCAGTGAAGACGGCCAACACACCTTGTGCCTGACGGGCCGCGTCTGCATCGACGCGCACGAGCTGGGCATGCGCGTAGGACGAGCGCAACACGAAAGCCTGTGCCGCACCGGGCAGGTTGAGATCGGACACATAACGCCCGCCGCCCCGCAAGAGGCGTGGGTCCTCGAACCGTGCGACCGGCTGACCAATTGCAAACTCACCCATGCTCAACCCCGATGACCGAAAACCTGCTGCAACCATAAGACCTTGCGGTGCAGAGCCAAGACCAAACCGCAGCGGCTGGGGACAAGTCATGCGGCTATTTGGTCGCGACCGCAGCTGGATCGCCCGCCAGTCCCAATCTCGACTCGCCGTTCCCGGTCTGCCAGAAGGTGCGCTCGTCCTCAACACCTCGCCCAACATCGGATGGATCCCCATGAGCGCTGTTCCGGCCAATCATTTTCTGAAAGCCTCAAGTGGGCGCGCTCTGATCATCGACGGCAAGGCTGTGGCCGAAGGCGTGACGGCCGAGGTCACAACCGGGGCAGCAGACCTGATCGCCCGGGGCGTCACGCCGGGTCTCGCCGTCGTAATCGTGGGGGAGGACCCCGCAAGCCAGGTCTATGTCCGCAACAAAAGCCGCACCGCGACCGCCTGTGGCTTCCATTCCGTGCAGCACACGCTGCCCGACACGACCAGCGAAGTCGACCTGCTCGATCTGGTGCATCGGCTGAACGCTGATCCCGCCATTCACGGAATCCTCGTGCAATTGCCCCTCCCAGCGCAGATCAATGCCACGAAGGTGCTGGAGACGATCCTGCCCGCCAAGGATGTGGACGGCTTTCACCCCGTCAACGCTGGCCTGCTGGCCATTGGAGATCGCAAACGCGCACTGGTGCCCTGCACGCCGGCGGGCTCGATGATCCTGCTCGAAAAAGCTGCTGCCGGGCTCGGCCTCAAGCTGGCTGGTGCCGAGGCGGTGGTTGTCGGGCGTTCCAACATCGTGGGCAAGCCTATGGGGCAATTGCTGCTGGGTGAAAGCTGCACGGTGACCATTGCGCATTCGCGCACGCGGGACCTCGCGGAGGTAGTCGGCCGCGCGGATATTCTGGTGGCCGCCGTTGGTCGGCCGGAGATGATCCCGGGTGCTTGGATCAAGCCCGGCGCACTTGTCATTGACGTGGGCATCAATCGTGTTCCAGCAGACGGTTTGGACGCCAAGGGCAATCCGCGCACGCGGCTTGTGGGCGATGTCGATTTCGTCGGCGCCCTTGAGCGGGCCGGGGCCATCACGCCGGTGCCGGGTGGGGTCGGCCCCATGACGATCGCCATGCTGATGTCAAACACGCTCACAGCGGCCCGTCGCAGCATCGCCTGATCACCTGTCCGGATTGATAATCTTGGGGCAGACGTCTCGACGTCACGAAATCTGTCCATATGATGCGAGAACGGCTCTGACATGGGTCAGCCGAATCTCGGGTTCGAAGGCGGTTCAGCCATGAAGTGCGCTCTGGTCGGGTTTGCCTGCGTTGCTCGCCGTTGCGGCCTTTGGTTTGTCGTTTGCCCATGAACACGCTGGCGCGCGTCGCGTTCTTTAAAGACCTGCCCGATCTTGATTTCGAGAAGTTTGACCGGCGTTGCATCTGGAAAAAGGTGGAGCCGGAGGCCTCAGTCGTTGACTACGAGGACCTGACCTCGGACGTCTTTTTCATTGTCACAGGATCTGTCCGCGTTCTCATCCGCACGGCGGCTGGCAAGGAAGTGATCCTGGCCGAAATGCAAGCGGGCCAATATTTTGGCGAACTCGCAGCCATCGACGGTGTCGGCCGCTCCGCCAATGTCACGGCGCTGACGCGCGCCGAATTGTGCCTCGTGCCCGGCGCGATTTTCCGCGAGATCATCTTCGCCTCACCGGCCGCTACCGACAAGCTGCTGCGTCTGCTGTCCGGCCGCGTCCGCGAGCTCAACGCCCGGCTCGCCGAACACGCCATCTTCGATCTGAAACACCGGCTTTATGCCGAGATCCTGCGGATGTCCGTGCCGCGCAGCGGGCATGCGCTGGAGCGCATCGTCTCGCCGCCACCCTTTCACCATGTGATCGCTGCGCGTATCGGCTGCCGTCGCGAACAAGTAACGCGCGAATTTTCGCATATGGTCAGCGAGGGCCTTGCCGCCAAGACGCGGGGTGGCCTCGTGATCCTGCGTCCGGACATTTTGCAGGAGCGTTTGGACGAAGCCATGCGGAACGATGGCTGACAGCGTCGGGAACGTGCAGCCGTTGATCCGGGTCGAAGCGGTCAGCAAGCGCTTTGGCGCGGTCCAGGCCCTGAGCGATTTGTCGCTTGAGGTCCAGGCCGGGCAATTCTTCGCGCTGCTTGGACCTTCTGGCTGCGGCAAGACGAGTTTGATGCGGATGATTGCGGGCTTTGAGATGCCCGACTCCGGCCGCATCCTGATCGATGGCGAGGACATGGCCAATGTGCCGCCGCACCGTCGCCCCGTGAACATGATGTTCCAGTCCTATGCACTGTTTCCGCATATGGACGTGGCGCGCAACATCGGGTTCGGTCTGGTGCAGGCAGGGCTTCCAAGATCGGCAATTGCGCGACGCGTCGAGGAGATGTTGCAGCTCGTGCAGATGCTGGGGCTTGGCGCACGCAAGCCTGACCAATTGTCCGGCGGCCAGCGTCAACGTGTGGCGCTCGCGCGCGCCTTGGCCCGCGGCCCTAAAGTTCTGCTGCTGGATGAACCGCTTGCAGCGCTTGATCGCAAGTTGCGCGAAGAAACGCAGCTTGAATTGATGCGCGTGCAGAAGGACACCGGCACGAGCTTTATTGTCGT
>CAIZGQ010000641.1 GCA_903932565.1 uncultured Hyphomicrobiales bacterium | reverse complement strand
TTCGGTTGCAGCAGATGGCACATTGAGTGGATGCGCCCCTTACAGTTTAACACCCGCCACAGCAACGGCGCTTGGTGGCATCAAGGTTGGCACAAACCTTTCGGTTGCGGCCGATGGCACTTTGAGTGGGATTGTCACTGCGCCGCTATTGTCGTTCCGCAACCGCATCATCAATGGCAATTTTGCTATTAATCAGCGCGGGTACGTGAGCGGCGCTGTATCGTCAGTGGCAAATCAATATTGTCTGGATCGGTGGCGCATCGTAACTGCGGGACAAAGTTGTTCTTTTGTTGCTTCAGGTATCGACGCCGTCGTGACTGCTCCCGCGGGCGGCCTGGAGCAGGTGATCGAAGGCGTAAACATAGAAGGCGGAGCTTACACGCTGTCCTGGTCGGGTACGGCGGCGGCGCTGGTCAATGGTGTCGCAGTTGCAAATGGCTCTGGCGTTACCTTGCCGGCAGGAACCAACGCAACTGTGCGCTTTTCATCGGGAACCATGACGCGCGTGCAACTTGAGCCGGGTTCGACGGCGACCTCGTTCGAACGACGGGATGACGAGCTGCGACGGTGCCAAAGATATTATTGGCAGTCGATCCCTGCGAATGCTTTTTCCTTGCAGAATTACATTGGCACAGCGGGCGCGTGGATTGGCGTCACCCTTCAGCATCCCGTCCTCATGCGAGCCGCGCCCACCATGAGCGGATCGCTTTCGCTCAATGGGCCGATCTCGAATGCTACGTTTGGTTATGTAAACCAGCAGCTCTTCGGGATTGCTGCATTGAGCACGGGCACCGGTGGGTGGTCCATCAGCAACACAACACCCATCACTGCCAACGCGGAGCTGTGACACATGATTAAAGCTGCTCAGTGGACGTCGCCAGATAAATTCGAGGTGAAGATTGTGCAGGGCGATGGGTCAATTACCATCATCCCTCGCGATCTGAACAACAATGATTATGCTGCGCTGGTTGCAACCAACACGCCAATCGCCGATTACATTCTTCCAAAAGCACCAGTGCCTCAAAATATCGCCATGTGGCAGGCGAGAGTTGCACTCTCGAAAGCCGCTCTTCTAGACCGTGCCAATGCTGTTGTGGCTGCTGCAAACGATCCGGTGATTTCCAATTTTTGGGAATACGCGACGGGGATTGATCGAAGTTCGCCAACGCTTGCAAAGATTGCCCTAGCTCTTGGGCAAACGGATGCGCAGCTCGACGCGCTCTTTGTTGAAGCTGCGTCCATCACGCTTTGAGCTCATCAAAATTGTCACAATTTTTTGAACGACATTCAGACGTGTTCAATTTGTTCCTTGTTCACCAGATCCCGTGTCTGGCCGGGTTTGCCAGTCTTTTCAAAAAAAGGGTTTCGACATGAAGGGCTTCCGCACATTGGCGGTCGGGTTTGCGCTCGCCGTTTTTCCAAATGCATTGACATATCTTGCAGGCGTTGACTGGTCCCAGCATGTGAGTGCGAACACAGCTGTTACAATCACCGGCCTCCTGACTATTGCACTTCGCTGCATCACCACGTCGCCAATTGGTACCAAGTAAAATGTGGCGGCTCTGGGCACTGGGCGCATCGGCGCTTGTGTTTCTCGGGCTCGTGGTGGCGGCGCTGCATCTTCTTCAGGTCGATCGTGATCGCGCGTTTGCGCGCGGTCACGATGCCGGCCGGGCAGAAGTTGTGGCTGCTGTCGCCCGCGAGACGGAGGCAAGTCGACAGGCGAGCGCAGCCGTTTTGTCGACGAGTGAGGCGCGGGTGCGCGAATTGGAAAGAGAACGTCATGGATTGCAGGATCAGCTGGCAAAACTCGATCAAAGTGTGGCTGCCACAAATCTGTCTGGTGCTTTGTGTCTTGATGTTGGCCGCGTGCAACAGCTCAACGCCCTTGGTCGCAACGGCGCCGGTGCTGGCCCATAGTCCCAAGGCTTTGACGCGCCCATGTGCTCGGCCCATCGCACTGCCCAGCCGCGAATTGGGTGGCGGGGATGTCCTGCACTATTGGGGGCGGGACCGCGTCGCTCTGGCAACATGTGGCAAACGGCACACGGCGCTGGCGGATTATGTTGACGCGCAAGAACACATCTTCACGGTTCCCTGAATATCCGTTCATATGACGTTCAGCCGCTCCAGCCGAACGTGTCTTGCATGCGCAGGCTCCTGACATTGATGTTGTTCACAACGCTTCTGACGCCCGCGCTGGCGCAGGACGAGCCGCCGCAGCCGCGTGTCTGCATGAACGCCACCGATTCGCGTGAGGCCGTGCAGGATCACGGCCTGATTGAGCCATTGGCGGCTGTTCGCAGTGCGCAGGCTTCGGTACAGGCGGCTGTCCGGCCGGAATTGCTCAATTCGCGCCTATGCCGCTGGGATAACGATTTCGTCTACGAGGTTGCCTTGCTGCGGCGGGATGGTCACGTTGTGCGCATCTTCATGAACGCCAAAGACGGAAAGTTCCGTCCCGCTCTTGGTTCCAAGGAAAGCCCCCGATAGGGTTGCGATCTTGGAGACGACTTGGGGGACTCGCGCGTGCGGCTGTTGGTTGTGGAAGACGACAAGGATCTGAACCGCCAGTTGACCTCGGCTCTGGAGCTGGCCGGCTACGTGGTGGACCGCGCCTTTGACGGCGAGGAGGGGCACTTCCTCGGCGATACAGAACCCTATGACGCCGTCGTGCTCGATCTTGGCTTGCCAAAACGCGATGGCATTTCGGTGCTTGAGGCCTGGCGCAAAAGTGGGCACCGGATGCCGGTGCTAATTCTGACCGCCCGTGATCGCTGGACCGACAAAGTGCAGGGATTCGACGCCGGTGCGGATGATTACGTCGCCAAGCCGTTCCACATGGAGGAAGTGCTTGCGCGTTTGCGCGCGCTTCTCCGCCGGGCGGCGGGTCATGCAAGCAGCGAAATTTCCTGCGGACCGGTGAGCCTCGATACCAAAGCGGGGCGCGTGCTGGTCGATGGCAATGCGGTACGGCTGACGTCGCATGAGTATCGCTTGCTTGCTTACATGCTCCACCACATCGGCCGGGTGATCTCTCGCGGCGAACTTGTGGAACATCTCTACGATCAGGACTTTGATCGCGATTCCAATACGATTGAAGTGTTCGTCGGCCGCTTGCGCAAGAAGCTCGGCGTCGACGTGATCCAGACCGTGCGCGGCCTTGGCTATATTGCCGCCCCGCCCATCGTGCCGCAAAACCCTGGTCGCGCCGGTTGAGTAATGGATCAACCCCAGCATAGCCAATCGATTGCCCGCCGCCTGTTTTTGGCGGCAACATTGTGCTCGATTGCCATCCTGCTGACGGCGGGCATCATTCTCTCCACAATCTACCAGCACGCCTCCGAGCAAGCGTTCGACGAGCGGCTTGGGGTCTACATCCGGGCCCTCGCCGCCGATGTTGCCTCATCGGGCGAAGATTCGCGCACAGCCCCGGGCCAATTGGGCGACCCGCAGTTCGAGCTTTCCCTGTCTGGCTGGTATTGGCAAATCAACCGTATCGATATTCCAAAGGGCGATGTGCGGGCCTCACGCTCCCTGTTTGCGGCCCGGTTGCCCAAGCTCGAGAGCCTCGGCGTCTCGGCCGGAGTCGGGGGGGCGCGGGCGGGCTACATTACAGGGCCGGATGGTCGCCAGCTGCGGCAGGTGGAACGCGTCATCGACGTGTCGGAGGATGGCGTTTTTCTCATTCAAGTTGCGGCGACGGTCCAAGAACTCAACGATCAGATCTGGCGCTTTCGCCTTCTGCTCGCCTTGACGTTTGTATTTTTGGCGGTTGCTCTGGCGGGGGTCACGGCGCTTCAGGTTCGCTATGGGTTGCGGCCGCTGCGCCAACTGCAAATGGGCGTCGCTGCCATTCGGCGCGGGGAGGGTGAGCGGATCGAGGGACACTATTCTGAGGACCTCGCCCCCTTGGCCTCTGAGCTCAATCTGCTCATTGCCTGGAACCGCGATATCGTGGAGCGATCTCGCACCCATGTCGGAAACCTCGCGCATGCCCTGAAAACGCCGCTGAGCGTGATCCTGAACGAGGCGGATGCGTCGGTTGGTTCACCGCTGGCAGACAAGGTGCGCGAGCAGGCTGGCACCATGCGCGAGCAGGTGGCCTATTATCTCGACCGTGCCCGGGCCGCGGCTCGTGTCAGCGTCGTGGGCGCTGCCACACCTGTGGAACCGGTGATTGAAGGGCTGCTCGCCGCCTTCGAAAAAATCCACCGCAATATCGATTTTGATCTTGAGCTTGTGCCCGGATTGCGGTTTCGGGGCGATCGACGAGATCTCGACGAAATGATCGGCAACCTTGTCGACAACGCGGGCAAGTGGGCGAAATCAGCCGTGATGGTTCGCACGGACCTTCTAACCCCGCAGGACGCAGCAAGCCTCCCGATCCTGCAAATCATCATCGATGACGATGGTCCCGGTCTGCCACCAGATCAGCGTGTTGCTGCTCTCAGTCGTGGCCAGCGTCTGGATGAATCCAAGCCCGGGTCGGGACTTGGCCTGTCCATTGTCGCGGATCTTGCGACGATCCATGGTGGGCAACTCAACCTTGAGGATAGCCCCATGGGCGGGCTGCGTGCTCGCCTCCGGCTGCCGTCAGTTGAGGCATAACAACAGCAATTTCCAATGCGGCTTCGTAACCGCTTCCAATCATGCGCCAATCCGCCTAAATCAGGCGCATGATCTGGGCAATTTTCGCGATTATGACGGGCGTTGCGGTGTTCAGCGTCCTGTGGCCTCTGGGGCAGGGACCAACGTCTCTTGCGCCTGCGGAGCCGGACGTGGCGTTTTATAAAACGCAGACCGACGCCATCGCACGGGACGTGAGCGCAGGCTTGATGAGCCCGGCCGATGCGGAACTCGCCAAAGCGGAAGCCGCGCGCCGACTTCTGGCTGAACGCAATGACTCAAAGTCTGCCGCCGGGCTTGGCGGTTCGGCCCGGCGTGCGACGGCGGTCGCCAGCCTCATTCTTCTGCCCCTTGTCACGGTTGGCTTTTATCTCAGTATCGGCAGCCCGGATGTTCCTGATGCGCCCTTGCTGGCTCGCGTCAACGCGGCGCCTGCTCAAATGGACATCAATGCTGCGATGGCCCGCATCGAGGACCATCTTGCCAAGGAGCCGGAGGACGGGCAGGGCTGGATGGTCGTCGGCCCGGTCTATCTCCAGGAGGGTCGTTACGCGGATGCCGCGAACGCGTTTAAAAAAGCGACCGACATCCTGGGTGAGACTGCGGAGCGGGATGTCGCGATCGGCCAGGCGTTGGTCTATGCCGCGTCAGGCCAGGTGACGGACGAAGCCGCAACGTATCTGCGTGCAGCGCTGAAACTGCAATCTGACCTCGTCGCTCCGCAATTTTACCTTGGTCTTGCGGCACAGCAGTCCGGTGACAAACAGAAAGCCATCAGCATCTGGTCCACCTTGCTCGCCAGTGCGCCGCCCGGCGCACAATGGGTGCCCTCCGTGCAGGAGCAGTTGAAGGCACTGGGGGCGGAACCGCCGCAAACCAAAGCCGGTGCAATCGCAAGCCTTGCACCGGCCGATCGCAACGCCGTCATTCGCACGATGGTCGAGGGTCTGGCCGGGCGTCTTGCGGCCAACGGCGGGTCAAAGGACGAATGGCTGCGTCTCGTGCGGGCCTATTCCGTGCTCGGCGAAACAGACAAGGCAAAGGCCGCTCTGGCATCTGCCCGGACCGGTCTGAAGGACGATGCGACCGCGCGCACGCAATTGGATGCGCTGGCGCGTGAACTTGGTCTGGAGAGTTGAAATGACCCGCAAGGGACGCCGCATGGCGCTGATTTCGTCTGCTCTGGCTGTGGGCGGCCTCGCACTTGGCCTTGTGCTGTTTGCGATGCGCGACACAGTCGTGTTTTTCTACGGACCGACGGAAGCCGCTGAGAAAGCCAAGCCCGGTCAACGCCTGCGCATTGGCGGACTCGTTGAATTGGGTTCCGTTCAGAAAGCAGCCGACAAGTCGGTGGCGTTCACCGTGACCGATGGCACCAAGACCATGGCTGTCACGTATAATGGTTTGTTGCCGGATCTGTTTCGCGAAGGGCAGGGCGTTGTGACCGAAGGCGTTCTCGTGTCGCCGGGCGTGTTTCGCGCCGATAGCGTGCTCGCCAAGCACGATGAGAAATACATGCCGCGCGAAGTTGCCGATGCGTTGAAGAAAGAGGGTCGCTGGCAGGAAGGTGCTGCGGCGGCCCGCCCGCTCGACTCTGGAAAGAAAATCCCATGATCGTTGAGGTTGGTCATTACGCGCTGGTTCTGGCGCTGGCGCTGTCGATTGTTCAATCGCTTGTGCCCATGTGGGGAAGCCGGACGGGTGACCGCACGTTGATGGCGGTCGCGCCGCCGGTTGCGGTGATGATCGGCCTCTTCGTTGCGCTGTCCTTTGCAGCGCTGACATATGCCCACGTCGAATCCGATTTCTCACTGCTCAACGTGATCGAGAATTCTCATTCCACCAAGCCGCTGATCTACAAAATTTCCGGCGTATGGGGCAATCATGAGGGCTCGATGCTCTTGTGGGTGCTGATCCTCGCGCTGTTTGGTGCCGTGGTTGCCTTGTTCTCGCGCGCCATGCCGCTCGATCTGCGGGCAACGACACTGTCTGTTCAGGGCTGGCTGTCGGCAGCGTTTCTCCTGTTCATCCTGCTCACATCCAATCCGTTCGCCCGCGTCTGGCCCGCCCCGATCGAAGGGCAGGATCTCAATCCGATTCTGCAGGACCCCGGCCTCGCGATCCACCCGCCGCTGCTCTATCTTGGCTATGTCGGCTTCTCGATTACGTTTTCGTTTGCTGCTGCAGCCCTCATCACTGGCCGCATCGACGCCTCATGGGCCCGCTATGTGCGGCCATGGTCGCTGGTCGCCTGGGTGTTTCTGACACTTGGCATCGCGATGGGATCGTACTGGGCCTATTACACGCTCGGCTGGGGTGGCTTCTGGTTCTGGGACCCGGTTGAAAACGCCTCTCTGATGCCATGGCTTGCGGGCACGGCAATGCTGCATTCGGCCGCCGTGATGGAAAAGCGAGACGCTTTGAAAATCTGGACGATTTTCCTGGCCATTCTTGCGTTCTCGCTCTCGCTGCTTGGCACCTTTCTCGTGCGCTCGGGCGTCCTGACATCTGTTCATACGTTCGCCAGCGATCCACGCCGCGGCATCTTTATTCTCGCCATTTTGGTGTTCTTCATCGGTGGTGCGCTGGCCTTGTTTGCAGCCCGTGCGTCGGCGTTGAAGCCCGGTGGAATTTTCGCGCCCGTCTCGCGCGAAGGCGCGCTGGTGCTGAACAATCTGCTGCTGACCACAAGCTGCGCGACGGTCTTCATCGGCACGCTCTATCCGCTGGCGTTGGAAGCGATCACTGGCGACAAGATTTCTGTCGGCGCGCCGTTCTTCAATCTCACATTCGGGCCGATTTTCGTGCCGCTGTTTCTGGCAATGCCGATTGGCCAATTGCTGGCCTGGAAGCGCGGCGATCTGTTGGGCGCAGCACAGCGCCTGACACTCGTGGCGGCTCTGGGGGTCGTTGGCGCAATTGTTTTGATCGCTGTGCGCGGCGGACCCGTGCTTGCGCCGATTGGTGTCGGGATTGCGATTTACCTGATCCTTGGTGCCTTTGTTGAAGTTCTCGGCCGCATCATCGGGCGTGGCGTTGCCATGGGCACAGCTGTTTCGCGGGCCATCGGTTTGCCATTGTCCACGTGGGGCACGGCGCTGGCTCACGCGGGTCTTGGCGTCACGCTAATGGGGTTGGCTGCGACCGGCTGGGGCGTCGAGCGGATCGTTGTGCTGCATCCCGGAGATCTGGTTGAGCTTGGGCCGTGGTCGCTCAAGGTGGAACAGATCACGTCTGCGAAGATCGCAAATTACCAGCAGACGTCAGCGCCAATGACCGTCCGCTCAAGTGCTGGTGTCGTTGTGGCGCAGATCAACCCGGCGCGCCGCGCCTTTCAAACGCGCCAGATGACAACAACGGAAGCTGGCATTGCGACACTCGATTTTGGCCAGATCTATGTGAGTCTTGCCGAGCAGCGCCCGGATGGAAACTTTGACGCGCGCTTGTATTGGAAGCCGCTGGTGTCGCTGATCTGGATTGGCGCGCTGATCATGGCGCTGGGCGGGTCCATATCCCTTGCCGACCGGCGCTTGCGCATTGGTGTTGCTAAGCGTGCCGCCAAGCGCCTGACCCCGTCATCACTTGCACAAGCGGCGGAATAGCATGCGCCTCTTACACCTCATCTTTCTTGCACTTGCGATGGTCTCGGTTTTCACGATGCCGGCGCGGGCAGTCGAGCCTGATGAGATCCTGACCGATAAGGCAATGGAAACACGTGCGCGCGATCTTTCCGCCGAATTGCGCTGCCTCGTCTGCCAGAATCAATCCATCGACGATTCACAGGCGTCTCTCGCCAAGGATTTGCGGATGCTGGTGCGCCAGCGCCTGCAGGCGGGCGACAGCGATGAGCAGGTGCGCAAATATCTTGTCGA
>CAIZGQ010000640.1 GCA_903932565.1 uncultured Hyphomicrobiales bacterium | reverse complement strand
GCCGAGGAGAACACTGTTTTCCCGACGCCCGTGTCCGTGCCCGTCACAACGATGGCCTGCTTTGTCATGCCGTCACCTCTTGCATGGCAAGAACCATCTCCTCGGTCAGTTGATCGATTCCCTCCAACGTGGCGTGCAGCGTGATGGAAATTCGCAGACGTGCCGTACCAGCCGGAACTGTCGGGGGCCTGACTGCGCGGCAATCAAACCCTGCGCCCTGAAGGCGCTGGGCGACGTGCATCGCGGCTGCGTTTTCGCCAATGATGACGGGGATGATTTGCGATCCACTGGGAAGGATGCCGAGTCGATTGGCGAAGTTGGTGTTGGCGTGATGGGCCAGCATGGCAAGGCGTGTTCGCCGCACCGGTGTATCGGCCACCATCACGAGCGCTTCACGCAGAATGGCTGCATTCAGGGGCGAGGGTGCGGTTGCAAAAATGAAAGGTCGGGCGCGGTTGATCAGGAAGTCGATGATGCGCTTGTCGCCTGTGACGAGACCGCCTGAAACGCCAAGCGCCTTGCCGCAGGTGTGGAGCGCAATCATCGCCGGGTGGCCCTCGTAAGGCTCGCTGAGCCCTCGTCCGCCCTCGCCATACACGCCTGTGGCATGGGCCTCGTCGATCATCAAAAACGCGTCGTGGCGCTTGGCGATGGCAAAGAGGTCGGCGAGCGGTGCCCGGTCGCCATCCATCGAGTACAGGCTTTCCACAACGATCCAGACCGTGCCTTTGCCGCCGCGTGCGCGCCAGTTGGTGATGGCATCGTCCACGGCCTGCGGATCATTGTGCAACACGGGCACGGCGTCGGCTCGCCTGGCTTTCAGACCTTCGTGGACGCTCGCATGGATGAGATCGTCATAGAGGATGAGATCGCCCCGTTGCGGCAGGGTCGACAGCAAAGCCAGGTTGGCGGCATAACCGCTGCCAAAGTACAGGCAGCTTTGGGCACCGAAAAACGTGGCTGCTTCCGCCTCCAGCGCTTCGTGTTCTGGGTGATTGCCGCGCAGCAGGCGGGACCCGCCCGAGCCGACAGGCACGCCGCGCTCGAGGGCAGCTTTGGCTGCGTTCACAAGGCGAGGATCATTTGCCAGCGCGAGATAATCGTTCGATGCGAAATCGTGACCTTTTGCGGGCACCAGTCCCCGCAGGCGATCTTCCGCAGCCAGTCCGCGCAGTTGCGCATCAAAGGGTGCGTAGCGATCTTGCATCATGCGTCACGATCTCGGGTCATGGCTGACGATCGAGTTCCATGGGTTCAATTCCAAGCCGCTGAAAGAGCGCCGCGTCGTGGTCTTCGCCGGGATTATCGGCGGTCAGAAGCGTCTCACCCACGAAGATCGAATTGGCGCCGGCAAAGAAGCAGAGCGCCTGCATCTCGTCGGTCATATCGGTGCGCCCGGCCGACAGGCGCACGTGGGATTTCGGCATCATGATGCGCGCCAGCGCGATGGTGCGCACAAAGGCAATCGGATCGATGCCCGGTGCATCCGCCATTTTTGATCCCTCGATCGGGATCAGCATGTTCAGCGGCACGGAGTCGGGATGCGCCTCAAGATTGGCGAGGGTGATCAGCATGTCGATGCGATCAGCGGTGCCTTCGCCCATGCCAAGGATGCCCCCGGCGCAAACCTTGATGCCAGCGTCGCGAACATTGG
>CAIZGQ010000639.1 GCA_903932565.1 uncultured Hyphomicrobiales bacterium | reverse complement strand
GGCAGCTGGACTTCGTAGCTCGGCATGCGTGCCCGCACGGCGTCCACCACGTCGACCGTATTGGCGTCCGACTGGCGATAGATTGCCAGAATGATGGCGCGCTGATCGCCGTACCAGGCACCGACCTGATCGTTTTCGACCGAGTCATAAACGGTGGCGACATCGGCGAGATGAACCGGCGCACCATTTTTGTAGGAGATGACGAGCGGCTTGTAATCGTCCGCCTTCACCATCTGGCCGGTGGCCTGCAATGTCAGATTGCGCGAAGCGCCGCGGAGTGTTCCGACCGGCGAGGACGAGTTTGCAGCCGTGATTGCGGCGCCGACATCGTTGAGCGAAAGCCCACGCGCAGATGCCTTGTCGGGATCAACGCCCACGCGAACAGCAAACCGCTGCGCGCCGAAAATCTGCACTTGTGCAACACCCGGCAATTGCGAAATCTGCTGGGCGAAAACCTGCTCGGCGTAATCCTGCGTTGTCGACAGCGGCAACGTTCCCGATTGCAGCACGAGGAACAGGATTGGCGAATCCGCAGGGTTCACTTTGCGAAAGCTGGGGGGAGCCGGCAGTTCCTGCGGAAGATTTTTCAACGTTGCCGAGATCTGCGACTGCACGTCGAGAGCTGCACCATCAATGTTTCGATCGAGATCGAACTGCATGGTGATGTTGGTGCTGCCGTTCGATGACGACGACGTCATCAGCGCGATGCCGGGAATCGTCGCAAATGCGCGTTCCAAAGGTGCCGCAACAGAGGCCGCCATGGTCTCCGGATTGGCACCGGGCAGACCGGCAGACACGTTGATGGTTGGGAAATCCACACGCGGCAGGGCGGCGACGGGCAGTCGCATATAGCCAAAAATGCCGAACACGATGAACGACACCATGAGAAGTGTCGTCATGACGGGTCGGCGAATACAAAGTTCCGGCAACGACATCAGATCGCTCCCTTGGCCGCGTCGGGCCCGTTCTTGATGTTGACCGCAGCGCCGTTCGTCAAGAGCAGGGCACCATCGACAACGATGGTTTCATCGCCGGTCAAACCCTCCGCGACCACATCGACGTCATCCTGCGTGCGTCCAATCTTGACTGGTTTCATCAGCGCTTTGCCATTGTCGATGACATAGACAAAATTACCCGCCTGTCCGGTCTGCGTGGCAGCGCGCGGGATCATCACGACTTGCGGGTCGGTCCGCACGACAATCCGCACGTTGCAGAGCTGCCCCGGCCACAGCAATTCGTCGGCATTGTCGAAGCTGGCACGAACAGCAATCGTGCCTGTCGCAGGGTCAATTGTGTTGTCCAGAACAGCGACCTTGCCCTTCGACGATTTGGTCGCGCCTTGTGGCGTTGCCGTAACTTCACCGCCCGTCGCATTGGAAAGCGATGCGCGCAAATCTGACAGATAAATCTGGGGCACAGAAAATGTCACATAGATCGGTGCCATCTGCGCGATGTTCGTCAGAATCCCGCTCGTCGTGTTGTCACCGGCGCGAATGATGTTTCCAGCCTTGGCTGAAAACACGCCAACTCGCCCAGAGATCGGTGCCGTCAACGTGTGCCAGCCAAGCTGAACGCGCAGATTGTCGAGTTGTGCCTGATCGCCTTGCAGAAGTGCCTTGGTTGTCGCCAGATTTGTGCGTGCCGTATCAGCGGCCAACTGGGTCCCAGCCCCCTTTGCGAGCAAATCGACGGCCCGCGTGGCATCGCGCTGCGTTTGTTCGAGCGTCGCCTGATCTTTCGCCAAGGCTGCCTCGGCTGCCTTGACCTGCGCCTGTATCTGGCGGTCATCGAACTTCACCAGCAGATCGCCCTGCTG
>CAIZGQ010000638.1 GCA_903932565.1 uncultured Hyphomicrobiales bacterium | reverse complement strand
GCCTGCTGCTTGGAGCCGTAATTGCCTTGCGCGAGCTTCTGGTACCGGTCGAGATCGATCCGTGCATTGGCCAGGGTGGCTTCATCCTGGGCCTTTTTTGCAACCGCCTGATCGTAGCTCGCCTGATAGGTCACGGGATCGATGCGCGCCAACACATCATCCTTTTTCACATCCTGCCCGTCCCGAAAGGTCAATTCCAGAAGGCGGCCATCGGCCTGCGTGCGAATGGTGGCCGTGTTGAGGGCCTGCACAGTGCCAACAGAATCAATCGTCACTGGCACGTCGGTCTGCCGCACGGGTGCAATCAGCACGGGCACCGCTTGATCGTTCCCCAACGCCCCGGCGCGACGGCGGCCGACAGATTGTCCCCCCGGCGAACCGCCCGGCTGACCATTGGCAGCCGTCTGGCCCCATGGCACGGGAATGGTGATGAAACCTGTTTGCTCGGCGATCCAAAGGACTGCCACGAGGCCCATGACGAGAATGAAGGCGAGGCGTTTCACTGGCCGTCCTCCGCCGGTTGGACAGCAGGCTCGGACGCCATGATGGCGTCGCCGGTCAAAACACGCGGCAGGGAAAAGCCCCCGCCCAAGGCCTGAAACAGTGTGACGGACGCTTGCGCGCGGGCGAGCTGCGCCTGCACCAAAGCATCCTGTGCGTTGAACAGGCTTTGCTCGGTGTTGAGAAGTGTCACCACGTCGATTGTTCCTTCACGCAGCCGCGCGTTTGTAATGTCGTAGGCGCGTCGCGCAGATTGCACGGAAATGCCAAGCAACCGCACTTGCTCAGATGTCTGGCGGACCGCAATCAGCGCGTTTTCCACGTCGGTCAGCGCCTGCACAATGGTCTTGGCGTAATCGCCCAGAAGCTCGCGATAGCGGCCCTCCGCCTGCTTCTCCAGACCTTCCAGATTGCGGCCGTTGAAGATCGGCTGCGTCAGGCCAAGGGCCAGCGATGTGGCGAGGGCTTCGGGCCGCAGCAGATTGGCGAGCGTCAGGCTTTCGAGGGTAAGCCCGCCGGTCAGGTTTATGGACGGGAAGAAGGCGGCACGGGCGGCCTTGACGCTGGCGTTTTGCGCGTTGAGCCGGGCCTCGGCGGCGGCAATGTCCGGACGGCGCAATAGCAGTTCCGAGGGCAGGCCCGGGCGCACGCGCGGAATGGTCAGGCTGCGCAGGCTGCCCCCTGCGATGCGCGATGTCTCCGGGGTCCGCCCCGCCAGGAGGGCGAGATTGTTGCGGGTCTGCTGCAGGGTCTGCTCCAACCCCGGCACTTGCGCCCGCTGGTTGGCCAGCAGCGTCTCCTGCTGGGCGGTGTCGAGCGCCGTGCCCGTACCCGCGTCCAGCCGCGCCTTGATGGCCTCGAGGATCTCGGACGCGGACTTGATGTTCTCCCGCAGAATGCGCAGCCGGTCCTGCGCGGCCAGCACAGAGAAGTAGGAATTGGCGAGTGACGACAGGCTGGTGAGGACCACCGTGTCGCGGTCAAAGGCCGTCGCGACGGTGTTGAGATCGCCCGCCTCGGCGGTCGCGCGGTTCTTGCCAAAAAAATCCAGCGCATAGCTCGCGGAAATGCCAAGGCTGAACATATTGCTGGCTGTGGTCTTGAAGGGCCCGGTTGTGGTGCGGGTTGTGCCGGGCACCTGGGTCCGCTGGGCGTTGCTGGTGCCATCCAGCTGCGGGTAAAGCTGCGAGGCCGCCTGCAGGGCCTGCGCATCCGCCTGCTCGATGCGGGCCACGGCGGCGGCAATATCGAAGTTACCCTGCACAACGGCGTCCGCCAGGTGGCTCAGCTCCGGCGAGCCAAAGGCCCGGGGCCAATCGGTCGACACCGGCCAGGCAGAGATGGGCTTGGCCCCCAGGAACGCGTCAGGGGTCTGCGGCACGCCTACCGGCGTCAGCCCGTCGAGCATGCAGCCTGAGAGGCTCGGCAGCGCCAGTGCCAGACAGACGAGGCCTGCGATCTGCGGCCGGGTGCGCTGCAGGGAGCTTGGCAAAGAAGTTGTTAAACGCAATTCAAAACCTGGGTGCAGGGCCATACTGTCTTGGTCAGGATCAGAGCGCCCGTCATAACATATGGATGAGATACGCTGCTTAGCCCGGCATGTACCTATGCGAAAGTTACATTCGTGTCAGGTTTGCCAGTGGGGTTTAACTGTGAAGCCCTGATGACGCGACAGCCTTCTCATAACCTGGGCATCCCGTTAGGATGAGGACCTTGCAGAGGAATTTGCCGCATGTGCGCAGCTGACCACGATCATCCCCACGACCAGTCCCACAGCCATGATCATAGCCAGGCGCCGGCCGAGCCGCGCTGGAAGCATGATGGCGTGCGCGTTATCCCCGGCAGCAACCTTGACACCAATGTGCCGCAGACGCCGGGCATGGACCGCCGCGCGGCCATCGATTTTGCCCGTGCCGGGGCGCAAAAGCTGTGGGCGGGCACCGTCACCATCCATGCCGGGGCCAAGACCGGTGCGCACCACCATGGCCCGCTGGAAAGCGTGATCTATGTGGTG
>CAIZGQ010000637.1 GCA_903932565.1 uncultured Hyphomicrobiales bacterium | reverse complement strand
CATCCCCTCGTCCGCCTGGTCGCGCGCCAGTCTATCGGCGGCTGCGGAATATGGCGCCACCGATTGGCTCACCCTGCTGGCTGCCACGTCGCTGGATCGTTACGTCGATGCGCAGACGTCTCTTCTGGGATTGCGCGGCCTTGGGGTGACGTCGCTAGGGGCGCGCGGGCCGATCTTTTATGCCACGGACTGGCTCATGTCCGCGGAGGCCAGCGTTCGCGTGCCGGGGGCCGCGATTGCAAGCTGGGATCAATCCATTGACCGCAGTCGAAACGTCGATCTGCGCCTCATGGCGGCCTATCAGTTCAAGGTCTTCGACAGCGATGGGTTTGTTGAGACGCAGGCGGCGGCCCGTTTTGCGTTGAACCCGGTGCCAAATGCCGCCCGGCGGGCTGGCCTGCTGGATGTCACGCTTGGCGTGCAGCCTTGGGCCAGCCTTCAGATTTTGCTGCAATCGTTTGGCAAGGTGGAGCCGCAAGTGGCGGGCTCGGCTGCCATCTCGCAAAAGCTGCAGTTGAGCGGCGTGTGGCGGATGTCGTCGGGCGTGTCACTGCAGGTTGGGGCCTTTGCCACACTCCTTGCGCGCCACGCCGCGTTCAGTCGCGGCCTTGTGTCGGGCTTGTGGTACCATTTCTAGACGATGGGCCCGTCGTAGAACGCTGAAATGATGTGTGCTATCTCCCTGTCGCAGCCGCGCAGTGCGCGCGCCTGGATGGGGGATGCAGGATTGGTCCTGAAGCAACTGGCCTATCTCGTGGCGCTTGCCCGCGAGCAGCATTTTGGCCGTGCAGCGGAATCCTGCAACGTGTCCCAGCCGACGCTGTCTGCCGCCATCCGCAACCTTGAGGATGAGGTCGGTGCGCCCATCGTCGAGCGCGGACACAGGTTCAACGGCTTCACGCCGGACGGCCACATTGTGCTGGAACACGCCAAGCGCATCCTTGCCGAATGTGACACGATGCGCCAGGGCCTCACCATGCTGGCCGAGGGCCTGTCGGGTCGGCTGCGGATCGGTGCGGTGCCAACCGCCTTGCCTGTTGTCTCGCAGGTGACGGGGCCTTTTTACGTTCGCTATCCCAAAGTCAGTCTGACCATTCTGTCGATGACGTCGTCAGAGATCGTCCGGGGTATCGAGAATTTCGAGGTCGACGTTGGCCTGACCTATCTCGAGAATGATGCGCTCACCGATGTGCGGGTCAAGCCGCTGTACGAGGAAAACTACCTCTTCCTGACGCCGCTTGATGGCCCTTATCGGGACAAGGAGACGATCACCTGGGACGAGGCCGCGCATGCGCCCCTGTGCCTGCTGACCCCGGACATGCAGAACCGTCGAATCATAGATGGAATCTTTCGATCCGTGGGCCGGACCCCGGCTGCGGCCATGGAGACCAATTCCATCTTCAACCTGTGTTCGCACGCCAGCGCAGGTCATTGGTCGAGCATTGTGCCAGCGCCGTTGCTGCGGTTCTTTGGCATGCCGCAGCGCACCAAAGCGATACCTTTGGTTAGCCCTGATGTTCGAAAGTCGATCGGTCTGATCATGTCGAACCGCGAGCCGACGAGCCCGGTTGCCAGGTCCCTTTTCAATCTTGTCGTGCCTTTAGACCCGGAAGCCGTGCTTAAGCCGCCAACACGCATGGCAACTCAATAGAAAAAAGCTATCGACTATTCAGAAGAATCAATTTGCTTAATCGATTGAGAGACCTTCTTTGTGACCGCAACGTAACAGGTAGGGCAGGCTGATCGTGGGATTGGTTTCTCCGCCAAGGATGATCAAGATGGGACGAACCGAGGGCATGTCCGGCGCGCACGCGGTCACGGGTTGGAATGATGACGAAGCCGTCAGCATCATCAAATCCCAGGCGCATCTTGAAGGCGCGTTGCTGCCGATGTTGCATGCTCTCCAGGAGCGGTTTGGCTATGTCGATCGCCGCGCCATCCCCACGCTGGCTGATGTCCTGAATGTCTCGCAGGCCGAAGTTCACGGCACGATCACATTCTATCATGACTTCCGGTCGGAGCCTGCGGGCCGCCATGTCATCAAAATCTGCCGCGCCGAGGCGTGCCAGTCGATGGGTT
>CAIZGQ010000636.1 GCA_903932565.1 uncultured Hyphomicrobiales bacterium | reverse complement strand
GCCGCCATCGATAGCGATCGCATCGCAGCAGGCCTTGTCATCGCGTCCGATCTTGCCGGGATGATGCAAAAGAAGGACGCCTACAAGATCATCCTCGACTATCGCACACTGCCCTATCCCTCCTTCGCCTCCATTGCGCTGGAGAGCTGGGTGAAGGGCAATCCGAAGGTCGCCAGGGGCTTCGCCCATGCGGTTGCAAAAGCGATGATTGATCTCGACAAGGACCCCGCGCTCGCCACCACCGTTCTGGCCAAGATGTTCCCGACGTTCAGCCCGGAGCTGTTGCAGCAGGTCGCCAAAAGCGCCCTCTCGCGCGCGCCCAAGGGCGGCCTTGTGAGCCCGGAATCCATCGACAATCTGAACAAGATTGTGCTGGCAACCGACGACACGTTGAAGCCTGTCACGCTCCAGCAGGTCTTCGATCCCTCTCTGTTGAAAGATTAGGTCTTTGACGGTTCAACAGCTCATCGAGCCTGCCGCGCGCGCTGCCACATCCAAGGCGCGCGTGATGCTACGGCAGGTCAACAAATCCTTCGTCAACAAGCAGGGCGTGTCCCTGCCTGTTCTTGAGAATATCGATATGACCCTTGCGGATGGCGAGTTTCTCGCCATCGTGGGGCCGAGCGGTTGCGGCAAGTCGACCTTGTTGCGCCTGATCTCCGGTCTGCTGCCGGTGACATCCGGTGACGTGATCGTCGATGGTCGGCACGTGCAGGAACCGCCGCCGGACGTTGGCTTCATGTTCCAGCGCGACACGCTTTTGCCGTGGGCCAGCGTCTCCAAAAATATCGAGCTGGGTCTCGAGCTGAACGGAACGCCGGTCGAGAAGCGCCCTGAGCGCCTCGACGAATTGTTGACGATGCTGGGACTCACGAAGTTTCGAGACTATATGCCCGTGGCTCTCTCCGGCGGCATGCGGCAGCGCGCGGCGCTGGGCCGATTGCTCGCCTATGCCCCTGCCCTCTACCTGATGGACGAGCCCTTCGGTGCGCTCGATGCCATGACCAAAATGGCCATGGGTCGCGAATTGCTGCGCATCTGGGGCCTCTACAACAAGAGCGTGATCTTCGTGACGCATGATATCGAAGAGGCTGTTGGCCTGTCGGATCGGGTCATCGTGATGGCGCCCAATCCTGGCCGCATCAAATCCATCCACAAAATCGATTTGCCACGCCCGCGTGATTTCCGCGAAGTCCGGATGTTGCCGGAGTTTCGCGAGATCTGCGAAGCCATCTGGCGCGATATCGGGCTCGAATAAGGCACACGCCATGGCCGATTCCAAAGGCCCCTCGACCCTATCTCCCGAGCGACCCAGTTGGATTGGCCGCAATGCCGCACGCGTCGAGGATCGCGTGCTGTTGCAGGGTCAAGCGGGGTTTCTTGACGACATCAAGATGCCCGGGCTGCTGGAAGCGCATTTCGTCCGCTCGCAAGTTGCACACGGGCTCATCCGCGCGATCAACACCGACGCCGCAAAAGCGCTGCCAGGCGTCGAGGCCGTTTTCACCTATGCCGATCTGCGACCTCATCTGACCTGCGATGCGATCCCGCTCGCCATGCCCGCCGGGGGCCTGCGTTTCGACGTGGACCCGACGTGCCTCGCCGTCGAAGAGGTCTGCTACGTCGGCGAGCCGGTTGTCCTGATCGTCGCCACCTCGCGGCGGATTGCGGAAGATGCGGCTGCATTGGTGGAATTGGAAGTTGACCCTCTGCCAGCAGTGGTTGATCCCGTTGATGGCTTGCTCGCGGATGCGCCCAAGGCGCGCCTGACCTGCCCGGACAATCTCGTGGCGCAGACCAAGGTCGATTATGGCGACCTTGATGCGGCGTTCGCAGATGCGCCATGTGTCATCACCCGGCAGTTTCGGCTCAACAAGGGCGGCGGGCAGCCGATGGAAACGCGCGGCGTCCTCGCCCGCTTCGATGCGCTCGAAGATCGCCTGACGGTCTGGGATTCAACGCAGATGCCGCATCGCGCCAAGGCGATGCTGGTGCAGTGTCTGGGCCTGAGCGAGCATCAGGTGCGCGTGACGACGCCCGATGTTGGTGGCGGCTTTGGCACCAAGGCCGTCTTTCACCCTGAGGAATTGTGCGTGCCGGCAGCGGCGCTGATCCTTGGACGTCCCGTGAAATGGGTTGAGGATCGCTACGAGAGTTTCTCCGCCAGCATCGGCGAGCGCGAGCAAGTGTGGAACGTCGAAGCTGCCTTCGATGCCGATGGCCGCATCCGCGGCATTCGAGGCACCTTGCGCTACGACCATGGGGCCGCCACGCCTTATGGTATTGCGCTGCCCTTCAACGCCGCGACAAATCTCATCGGCCCCTATGTGCTGCCGGCCTATCGCATCCTCATCGACCTCTGCCTGACCAACAAGACGCCAGCCGCGCCCACACGCGGCGCCGGGCGTCCGCAGGGGACATTTGTCATGGAACGGCTGATGGACGCGGCAGCCAGCGACCTCGGCCTGCCGCGTGACGACATCCGCCGCCGCAACATGATTTTGCCCAGCCAAATGCCCTTCACCGTGCCCGTGAAGCAGCGCGACGGCAGCATGATGGTCTATGACAGCGGCGATTATCCCGAATGCCAGCGCATGGGATTGGAGGCCGCAGGATGGGCGGATTTTGCAGAGCGGCAAGCACGCGCCCGCGCGCAGGGACGCTACATCGGCTTGGGACTTTGCAATTATGTGGAAGCCACCGGTCGCGGCCCGTTTGAAACGGCAGCTGTCAGCATTGGCCCGTCCGGCAAGGTCGTGGTGTCGAGCGGCGCGACCGCGCAAGGCCAGGGCATCAAGACGATGCTCGCGCAGGTTGTCGCCGATGTCTTGGGGCTCGACCCGCAGGACATTCACGTCGTCGTGGGGGATACGCAGGCAACTTCCGCTGGTCTTGGCGCATTTGCCAGCCGGCAGGCCGTGACCGCCGGCAATGCCGTGTTTGCGGCCGCCAATCTCGTGGCCGAAAAAGCCAAGCGCGCAGCAGCCGACATGATGGAAGTTTCTGCCGACGACCTCGAAATTGCGAACGGCGTTGTGCAGATCAAAGGCGTGCCGGGGCATGGCAAAAGCCTGCAGCAGCTCGCGCGCGCGCTCGCCGGGGCACCGGGCTTTGCGCTGCCGGGCGGGCTGAAACCCGGCCTCTCAGCCGCGTCCGATTTCATGACGAGCGGGCTCAGCTACACCAACGGCTGTCACCTCGCAGAAGTCGAAGTTGATGTCGACACCGGCCACGTGACCATCCTGCGCTACATCGTGGTTCACGACTGCGGCCGCATGATCAACCCGGCCATGGTGGAAGATCAGATTCTGGGCGGCGTCGTGCACGGCATCGGCATGACGCTGTTTGAATGGATGCGCTACGACGCAGAAGGCCAACCGCTGACCGCGACGTTGGCGGATTACCTGCTGCCAACAGCCGATGTTGTGCCGCACATCGAAATGCATCATCTCGAGTCGCCGACGCCACTCAATCCGCTGGGCGTCAAGGGTGCTGCCGAAAGTGGAACGATTGGCGCACCTGCCGCGCTCGTGTCGGCGATTGAAAATGCCCTGCATCCACTGGACGTATGCGTGACGAGCCTACCGCTGACACCGCAAGCCCTGCTCGGTTTAATTGACGCGGCGCAGGCCAGAAAAGCCTGATTGTCAGGCTTTCTTTTGAAGTTTCAAGACTTTCGCAGGCTCCGCAACCTTTGTCGGTTTGGCGACCACCAGGGCCGCATAATCCTTGGCTGTCTGGTCCGCATAGGCGAGCGCAAACGACCCAACAGCATCAGCAAACGCATCGCCCTTGCCGATATAACCCGCAATCATCGCTGGATCGCCAGACTTGGCATGGGCCCGCGCCAACGTGCGCCCACACAGGCGGCCATAATCTTCCAGCGCACTGGCTTCGGCCAGTTCACTGACCCCGCCAAGCCGCCGGTTCTTCAACTGTCGCACGTAAAAATCGCGGCCGGTTTTTTGGTCCTGCGCGACCCCAAGGAAAATGTCGCTCGCCGATTGCATGATGCGTTGCCCTTCGACAACACGACGACCCTGATCGCCTTTGAAGGACAGCTTTGGCGACAGACATTCCAGCACGGAAGCGGCTGCCTGCTTCACCTGCAGGAACAGAGGATCATTGTCGCCGGACATGAACAGGCCCACACCGCAGAAGGTGCCGACACTGCCAACGCCAACGGCCTTGAACACAAAGTCTGCCAAGTCATAGCGCGACAACAGCATCGCAACAGACGGATCAAGCCCGGCCGCATATTGCTCAAACAGCAGGTCGGGCTTCAATTTGTGCTTGGCATCCAGCTTTGCATCGAGATGGAAAATCGTCGGTGGCTTGTCATCGATGCGCGGTGTCGAGCCTGTCACGAGCTTTGGAAAGTTATCGTCATTCTCGAGTTGGCCGCGCGTACGTGCGACGATGTCCGTCAGCTTGCGCTTGAGGCCACGATCTCCCATGCGCGCAATCTCGTCGGCAAGTTCGACACGAGAGTGCCAGATCACCAGCGGCGAGAGACCTGCGAGGTCATACATGCGGGCGTGATAGCCGCTGACCGTCGAGGTCGCCAAGGCACGCGCCCGGCTCCGCGGAAGACCCGCTGCGAGCGCCGCCACGGCCACACTGGCGGCGAGGCGCTTCACATCAACGGTGAAATCCACGCCCGGCAAGGTCTCATCAAAATCATTGATATCAAAAAGGATATTGTCTTCCGGTGTGCCAAACGCCCCAAAGTTCATCAGGTGGCAATCGCCACAGGCCTGCACGGGAATGCCAACCATTGGCTGACTTACAAGATCATTTGCCATCACGGCCGCGGATCCGCGCAGAAATGCGAACGCGTCCGTTGTCATGCGCTGGTAGCGAACCGGGAGCAGTTCCTCCACACGCGCAGAATCATTTTGAGCCAGAATGGCAACAGGATCGCGGGTCAGGTCACCGGTAAGATCGGCATGGGCGGTGCGCGGAACCGCCTTGCGCATGGCCTTCCCCTGTTTGAAGCGATCAGAGCGTGAGGAAAGATTTGCTGCCATGAGGGAATTCCAAGTCGCGTGATAGGTTCACACGAAACTCTAGTCGCCTCAGTTCATATGACAAGCGCAGCCATCTGCACGCGCGAGCGTCGCCTCAAATTCATGGATAAAACATTTGGATGGATTGACCGCGTTTGGCCTTCTGGCTGTAACCCTGATGCTCGTGACCTATGCCCTGGAGGGCAAAAGCCATTGGTACACGCTGGCCTTTGCGTTCGCCTGCGTGATGGGATCGGCGTATGGATTTCTGCAGGGTGCGTGGCCGTTTGGCCTGGTCGAGGCTATCTGGTCCCTGGTGGCGTTGCGAAAATGGCAAAGGCGCGTGACAGATAAGGCCTGACCGGCAGAAACCCGCGATACAGCAATTCAAGCACCGGCAGCACGCCCGGCAGATCAGCGAGATTTGCGGCCCATCGCCAACGTGGCAAGCCGCGCCAAACCGCAACAAACGCCTCGGCCCCAGACAGAAGCCGACCATCGGCCAAACGCACATGAAACCGCGCCATCGCGGCCGATTGCGTGAGGTCGCAAGCGCTGGGCGCGGTCTGCGACACATCTTCAAACGCCAACGCCTCCGCACCCTTTTGGCCGCGATAATGCGAAATCTCAGCACGGCAAAGTGGGCACGACCCATCATAGAAAATTGTTGTCTTGGCAGGCTCTGATGACATCTGCTCGCCTCACGTGCTGCGCGAGGCAAGAAACGCGTTCGCCAACGCCTCGCCACTGTCGAACGCGGCCTCGACGCGTGGCCCAAGACACCAGTCCCCGCAGGCGCCGATACCTGCGGCCGCGTCAAACAGGCAAGATGTTCCCACCGCTTGCTCGACCAGGGCATAACGCCAGCGATGCGCTGATTTATAAATCGGCACGGCCCTGTTGCCAGTCACATTCTGAAACTGCGTGAGCAACACATCAGCCAACGAAACAGGCGTTTCTTCCAGATGCGCACGCGACCATTCGGGCCCGGCATGAACCACAAGTGTGGTATGCCCCTGTGGGCGACCCGGCTTGCTGGAATCGCGCGCAATCCAGCGGATCACGGGATCCTCGAGTTTCATGCGATCCGCTGTGAGATTGATCGGTGCATCGAACGCCAGCATCAATGCGATGCAGGGACCATATTGAACAGTCTCAATTCCCGGCAGGTTGAGCGCGCAGGTGGCAAGAAGCGCCTGCGCCTGCGGTGCGGGGATGGCGAGAAACACGCCGTCGAAATGGCCATTTCCCTCGACTCCCACCGGACCGGCAGCGGTCTCGATGCGCCACCCGTCCGGGCCGCGCTGCAGGGCGGACACCTGACATTCGGTGAGAATATGGTGACCTTCGCCTAAGGCGCGGGCGGGCGATGTCATGGCTGGCGCACCGACGAAGCTTGCTTCGCCCCATGGCGCGGCCGCGCCCTGCGTCTGCCAATCCGCAACGAGTGCGCGAAACCGTGCGCCTTTGGCAGTGAAGTATTGCGCGCCATGGTCGAATTGCAAGTGATCGACGCGACGGGTCGACATGCGCCCGCCCAAGCCACGGCTCTTCTCGAAGATAACCGAGGCAACGCCGGCTTCTCTCAGCTGGCGTGCGGCGGACAGGCCAGCAAGACCGGCTCCGATGATGGCAATTGGCATGACAGGCTCACGTTTCGACTGATCCGGTTACGCCCGAAACCTTCGTTTGGACGTCCGCTGTGGCGGGGCACTTTACGACGCAACCTGCTCTCAGCGTTGCCCCAGGCGCTCGGCCGTCACGATGCCGATCACCACAAGCCCCAATCCCAGCGCGTGATAAAGATGAAACTCTTCTCGCAAAACCGCCACGGACAGCAGCGCACCAACAACAGGCACGGCATTTTGAAACATGCCCGCCCGCCCCGGCCCGACGATGGTGACGGCCCGAATGAAGAAAATCTGGCCCAGAAGCGACGTGAAGATCGCCACGTAAAGGAGAATGAACAGCCCCTTCACACCCGGCCAGATCGCAGCACCGAATGCGATTTCCAGCGCCATGGGCGGCAGCGAGGTGAGGAAGGCCGCAAATGCCAGGCCGATAAAAAAGCCGAAAGCCGACACGTTGGGCCGCTGTCGCAAGGCCAGCGTGAAGATGGCGTAGGCGAGGCAACCGCCAACCACCGACACGTCGCCCCAATTAAAGCGCAAGCTGCCCAATGTTGTGAGGTCGCCCTGGCTGATCACAAGCAAAATGCCCAGAAATGTCAGCAACACGCAGAGGCCGCGGACAAGGCCGATTTTGAACCCGTAGACCAGTTTGGCGCCGATCAGCACAAACATGGGCATGGTGCCCTGGATGATGGCGACGTTGATGCCGCTCGTCGTCTGCGCGCCTAGAAACAAGAGGCCGTTCGACAGCGTAAATCCAAGTCCCCCCATCAGCAGCACGAACACCCAATGGGGTCGCAGGTTGCGCAGTTCGACGAAAATCTGGCGCGGCGCATACGCGACCAGCACCACCAGCACGACGGCCCAGCGCAGGCACACCAGCATCATCGGCGAAATTTCACCCCGTGCGAGACGCGCCGCCACGACATTGCCGCCCCAGGCCAGCATGGTCAGGGACAACAAGATCCAGGGGCTGCCGACGAAGCGTAGTGCGCCGGACGAGAGGAGTTTTCGCGAGGAATCCATGGGGACGAGAGCTTGAGCCGAAGCGCACTGATGAATCGGTTAGATCATCTCTGTGTTCGCCCGGACTGAGCGCCGAGGCAAGCTTTGCAGACAAGCAGTCTTCGGGCTGGCGTTTCAAACCCAATCGCAAGATCAGCAAATATCTGAATTCTCTTGGCCTCCGGCTTTGATGTGTCTTGGGAGAAACAGGCCATTCGGACCCACGTTGAAAAATAATGCCGGAAAGAGGATTTGCAGTGTGAAAGCCAGCCGTCCGTGACTCGTGCCTATGGATCGGTCGGAAAATCGATTTTGACGCGCGCCGATTACGACGAAAGAAAGCGAATCAGAATATGGATTTTTGGCCAAAAGCCGTAGCCAGATGCAAAGTAATTCTGCTAGAACTTAAACTTGGTTCGCAGACCATGTGTTGAATGCGTCCTAAATGCTGTTCCGGTTTCCGGCTTTGGCATTCTTATTTAGGTCTGGTCAGCCTGGATAAACTATCGTCACCAAGCATTTGAGAAGCCAGATCGGATCGGCGGAGAGCAGAGCATTCCTATGAGCAAGGGTAAAGACTTTCGGGGACCCAGGAAGCGTGGGTTCGATGATGATGGACCAATGCCATCTTACGATTTCCGCCCCCCGAGCCGTCCCAGGCCCGCATTCGGCGGCGCCCCAGCTGGTACTGCACCAGCCGGTGGTGGTTTTGGAGCTGAGCCCGCAGCGGGTGGCCCAACCGTCGATGCAACCGTCAAGTGGTTCAAGGCAGACAAGGGCTTCGGCTTTGTCGAACTTGAAAATGGACAGGGCGATGCCTTTCTTCATGTGAATGCTCTGCATTCAGCCGGCCACGAGTCTGTGCCTCCGGGCAGCAAGCTCAAGGTCGTCGTTGGCCAGGGCATGAAGGGTGCGCAAGTGACGCGCGTTGTTGAAGTCGACACTTCAACCGCCAGCGAAGCTCCCCGCGCACCCCGCTCCTTCGACAGCCCGCGCGGTGGCGCAGGTGGCGCGCCCCGCCGCACACCAGATGCGTCTCAGGCGATCGAACTCATGGGCAAGGTCAAGTGGTTTGACGATGCCAAGGGCTTCGGCTTTGTCGCGAGTGATGATGGCGGCAAGGATGTGTTCGTCCACATCTCCGTCCTGCGTCCGGCCGGCATCCAGTCACTGGCTGAAGGTCAGGCCGTTGCCATGCGCGTGGTCGACACGCCCAAGGGCCGCGAAGCTGTGTCGATCGAACTCGGCTAACGCTGCGGATCGAACTCCGCTTCTCCAATCATTTACGAGCGCCCCGGCTTGCTGCGGCGCTCGTTTTTTATTGTCTTCGCCTCCAGCACTTTTTCAGGCGCGTCCGAAATGCCGTGGCGCGTGAAAGCGGACCCCATGAAACCATCGCCCGATATCGCCCGCCTTCTCGAAATCATGGCAGCGCTCCGCACGCCGGTCACGGGCTGCCCGTGGGATCTGAAGCAGGATTCGGCGAGCATCGCGCCCTATTGCCTTGAGGAGGCCTATGAGGTCGTGGACGCCATCGAGCGTGGCGACAAGATCGATCTGAAAGACGAGTTGGGCGACCTGCTCCTCCAGGTGGTCTTCCATGCCCAGATCGCGAAGGAATC
>CAIZGQ010000635.1 GCA_903932565.1 uncultured Hyphomicrobiales bacterium | reverse complement strand
CGGTCATCATCATCTTCCAGGCAATGCGAGCAATCTTGTTGGCCAATGCGACCGCGACCAGCTTCGGCGGTTTGCGTTTGAGCAATTCAAGCGTAATTACCCACCCCCTTGCCAAGGCGCCCGGCGTGTGATTCATCCTATCTGTGAATCGCGAGGAACTCGAGGGGCTTACGAAGCCTGAGTTGGTCGAGTTGGTGCTGCGCCTGCAGCATCCCGATAAGACGTCGCGGACATCGTCGAAACCACCGTCGACCGACCGAAAGGCAAAGCGGGAGGGGTCGCGTCCCGGCGGCGCGAAGCATGGCCACAAGGGGCATGCCCGCAACGTTGCCGAAAAGCCGGACATCGCTGAAGATCACCGCCCGACGCATTGTCACCATTGCGGCCTGCCATTTGCTGGAGATGAGGCGGGCGCGGTGATCGGGGAATACGACGAAATCGATCTTCCTGAGGTCAAGCCGATCGTCAAACGCCATCGCAGGCTGAAGTGCCGTTGCGCGACGTGCGGCAAAAAGACCGCCGCGCCCTTGCCACAGGCGGCGCATGGCACGCCCTTTGGTATGCGCATCCACGCGCTGGCGCTTTACCTCAAGTCGAACCAGTTGTTCTCCTACGCGCGGCTGCAAGGCGCATTTGTTGATCTGTTTGGGCTGACGCTCAGCCAGGGCGCGTTGATGAACATGTTCCAACGCGCCGCGCCAGTCTTTGCCGCGGGGCGCGACAACGCGCTGGCCGCATTGCGCCGAGCCGATGTCGTCGCTTGCGATGAGACCGGTGCGCGGATCGAAGGATGCAATGCCTACCAGTGGGTGTTTTGCTCAGCTGAGGCCGTTGTCCATACCGCCGACTTCACCCGGGCGGGCCAGGTCGTCCGCGACATCATGAATGGCCATCAGCCCGAGGTGTGGATCTCGGACCGTTATACTGCGCAGCAGGGTCATGGTCGGCTCCATCAAACGTGCCTTGCCCATCTCGACCGAAAGGCCAGATTTGTTGCGGAAAATGGCAGTGATCTGACTGGTATGCGAATCCAGCTCTGGCTTGATCGTGCCTTCGAACTCGCCCGTAGCATCGCCGAATTGGCCGCCTCCACGGTGAAAAGCCGTAAACGCAAGCTCGAACGCGATCTCGATGCCATCCTGGCCAGCGTGACAGATTGTCCGTTGGGCAGTGAACTGCTCGGCCAAATCCGGCGTGCCCGTGACCAGCTGCTCACCTTCTGCGACTTCGCCGGAAAGGTCGATGCCACCAACAACGTGAGCGAGCGGGCGCTGAGGCCAAGCGTCATCCAGCGAAAAGTGACCAACGGCTATCGCGCCAAATGGGCCGCAGACGCCGAGGCCGCCATGCGATCAACCGTCGACACCGCGCGCCTGTCGGGATGCAATCCCTTCCAAACCATACTCGGTGCCATCTCCGCCTGATCGCACGATGCAGGGGGTGGGTAATTACGATCGCTTGATGATCTCGATCGACCACGTTCCGATTTCGGCGCACTTTCCCGAGAATTGTTCGCCAGCATAGCCGCCATCCCGATCGGCGTCATTGGCGGGAGATCGGAAGAGCGTCGTGTAGGGAAAGAGTGTCTTCGCCTGTGTAGATCTCGGTGGTCGCCG
>CAIZGQ010000634.1 GCA_903932565.1 uncultured Hyphomicrobiales bacterium | reverse complement strand
GGCCTCGCGTCCTATTTGATCCTGACGAGTGTTCAGCAAACATTTTTCAATCTGCGCCCACTCGATGTTTTTAGAATTGCAACAAGCATCACCTTGATGTGGGCGTCAGTTGAAAAGTGGGCCTATCCCGAATGGTCGTTCCCGTTGTTCCTGACGCATCCGACCATGGCAATGGGTTATGATCCTGAATTCTTCATGCGCGCCGCTGGTGTTATCGAGTTCACGCTGGCTTTTGCGCTGCTGTGGACGCCGCTTGTGAGACGGCTGGCCTGCGTCGTTTTGCTCGGCATGTTTGTAACAGCAATCAACATGTTCGGAAAAATTGACGCCATTGGTCATGCGCCGATCATTGTGGTCCTGCTCGCGATTATTGCGGATGACGTGAAGATCAAAATGCCAAGGTACATGACGCCCATGGCACCTTTTGCTCTGGCGGCATCTATGGCGATCTTCATCGCGGTTTATTACCTCGGCCACAGTGCAGCGTTTGGGACTGCTGTTCTTTAAACAATCCCAATGCCCTCTACCGCTTCGTGGCGTCGGCGGCGATGGGTGCAGTATCCTCAGTCAGGCTCTTTAGAAACGAAACCAAATCTGATTTTTCGGTATCCGAGAGACCGAGGGGTTTGATGTTAACAGAACGACTTGGGCGGTCGATCCCGCCCCGGTCATAGAGGTCGATCACATCCCTCAACGTGCTGATGGATCCGTCGTGCATATAGGGCGCACGAATGGCGACATTCCGAAGCGTTGGCGTCTTAAAAGCATATTGCAGTTGCACCGACGTCGGGAAAATGCGGCCTCGCCCAACGTCCGACCCCACTGCCGTGCCGATGTCATGGAACGAGCCATCCGTGAAAGCCCAGCCTGAATGACAAGACGAACATTGTGCCTTGCCCTGAAAAAGTTCGAAGCCGCGAAGTGCAGATGGTGTCAACGCCGCTGCATCCCCTTCGATGTAACGATCAAAGGGAGCCGGCCCTGAAATCAAGGTTCGCTCATAAGCTGCCAGCGCGCTTTCGATATTGCTCCGATTGAGCTTTTTATCGTCAAACGCTTCTGCGAACGCTTTGACATAAATCTCGTCTGTGGAGAGGCGGTCAATCAAAACGTGTTCCGGCAAATTCATGTTTGCGGAACCGGTGATTGGCGCAAATGTAACAGCCTCAAGGCTGCGAAATTTTCCATCCCATCCCAAACGATCGAGATAGCCAACATTCAGCAACGTGGGCGATCGATACGCCAAGGGAGCCCGTCCCTCGCCCTGGGCCCGTGCTTTTGCGTCGGTCCAGGAATATTCGGGCTCGTGGCAGCTGGCGCACGAAAGGGTTTGCGATCCGGAGAAACGAGTATCAAAGAATAGCGCTTTGCCAAGCTTGCGCTTGGCGTCGGTGTCGGCATGCTCAAGCTGAAGATCGATTGGATTTGGCCGCGCATAGGCAGCCCGGACATCGGCGGGCGATGCGTTGTTGGCAAGCGTCGCCGCACCGACCAATGCGGTGGAGGCGCAGGCAATCGAAATGAAAATAGACCGCAACGGCATCATGAACTCCGACCAAAGTCTAAGTCGGCACCTGTAAAGCATCACTTAAATGAAATCGAAAACTCGACCAAAGAGCTGAATTTCCCTCGGACCAGATTAGCCGTGCATCGATAAGAATTCGCTAACGGATCAGGATCGTTCAGCGGCAAGACGGATCGAGATAGTGCTCAATTCGATTTCTTCGCCTCAGATGGGACTTTATTTGAATCTTATGCTGACCTTGCCGAAGGATACACCTGCACCTGTCCTATCGCGACAATCTTCCGCAAGGTCATGATCCCGCTGCAGCGCGGGGACAATTTGAAAATCAATTGGCGCGCCCTACGAGCATTTGAGTGCCAGCATCTACTGCGAGAGTCGGG
>CAIZGQ010000633.1 GCA_903932565.1 uncultured Hyphomicrobiales bacterium | reverse complement strand
CGCAGGCGCTCGGCTATGCCGAGGCCGATCCGACCTTCGACATTGGCGGGTTTGATACCGCCCACAAGCTGTCGATTTTGACATCGCTGGCGTTTGGTACGCGCGTGGATTCCGAAGCCATTCATGTCGAGAGGATTGATACGATTACCCTCGCCGATATCCGGGCGGCCACAGATCTTGGCTATCGCATCAAGCTGCTGGGCGTGGCGCAGCGCATTGAAAACGGCGCCATCGAGCAGCGCGTTCACCCGACCATGGTACCGCTGTCGACCTCGATTGCGCAGGTCATGGGCGTCACCAATGCCGTGACCATCGACGCCGATGCCGTAGCGGAGCTGACACTCGTTGGCCCCGGTGCGGGAGGTGCGGCGACGGCCTCGGCCGTGGTCGCCGACATTGCCGATATCGCCAAGGGCATCCGCTCAGCACCATTCGGCCTGCCAGTGTCGCGCCTCGAGCCGTTGACCCGCAGCCCCATGCAGCGCCATGAGGGCGGCTATTACATCCGCCTCTCCGTCGTTGACCGGGCAGGGGCCATTGGCGCGATCGCGACCCGCATGGGGGCTCGCAACATCTCGCTGGAAAGCATTATGCAAAAGCCGGTTCCGGCTGAAGAGCGTTCAAACGGCGAGCACGTGCCTGTCGTTCTGATTACCCACGCGACGAGCGAAGACACCATTCGGGAGGCGCTGGAAGCTGTTTCTGCGGACGGGACTATTTCGGGGCGTCCGCAAGTGATTCGGATTGAGCGTGAATAACCTCTTTTTTTCAGGTATTTGTGCCACTTGGTTCGTCTTCAACCTGAAGACAAGCGTTGAACAGCCTTTGTTGACCTTTTCGCCTTAAACCTTCCAAGGTTCCCATCACGCAGCGTTATCGTTCGCGAGCCTCGATTCCACAAACCTGGCGCATCTTGAAGAAAGTCCCACGTCCATGACCGATCTCATCATCTCGGAAGAAAAGATCATCGAGCGCATTCTCACCCTCGAGCTTGTCCGGGTGACGGAGCGCGCCGCTGTCTCAGCCGCCCGCCTTCGAGGCCGGGGCGACGAGAAGGGCGCTGATCAAGCTGCCGTGGATGCCATGCGTCGTGAGCTGAACCGCTTGCCCATCGATGGCACGATCGTGATTGGCGAAGGCGAGCGAGACGAAGCCCCGATGCTGTTCATTGGTGAGAAAGTTGGCACCCGGAAGGGTCCCGCTGTCGATATCGCCGTGGACCCGCTCGAAGGCACGACGCTTTGCGCCAAGGACATGCCGGGCTCGATCGCCGTGATGGCGATGGCCAAGGCCGGGTCGCTGCTCAACGCGCCAGACGTTTACATGGACAAGATCGCCATTGGTCCGGGCTATGCGCCGGGCATCGTCGATCTGGATGCCTCGGTTGAAGACAACATCCACGCCATGGCAAAGGCCAAGGGCGTGAAGCCCGGCGAAATCACGGCCCTCATTCTGGATCGTCCGCGCCATGCAGACCTGATCGCGGCCTGCCGGAAAGTCGGCGCCAGCATTCGCCTGATTACGGATGGCGACGTTGCCGGCATCATCTTCACAACCCAGTCCGAGCAGACCGGCGTCGACATCTATTTCGGCACCGGCGGCGCGCCCGAGGGCGTGCTGGCAGCGGGCGCCTTGCGTTGCGTCGGTGGTCAGATGCAAGGCCGTCTGATCCTCGACACCGAGGAAAAGCGCGAGCGCGCTTTCAAGATGGGCGTCAAGGATCCGCTGAAGAAGTACGACATGAAAGAGCTCGCCTCGGGCGATGTGATCGTCTGCGCCACGGGTGTCACAGATGGTGCGTTGCTCAAGGGCGTTCGCTTTGGCCGTGATGTGGTGGAAACCGAGACCATCATCTATCGCTCGGTCACGGGCACGGTGCGTCGGATTCAGGCCGAGCATCGCGAGATGAGCAAGTTTCTGCTCGACTAGGACTTGGTTGCCTTATCGGCAATTTCAGCAAAAAGCCGATCCAGCTCTGCGAACATGAGCCGCAGAGTCTCGTCGCCGCCCGCAGTTGACGCAAAGAAGGTTGCCGACGGCTGCTGGTAGGATAGGGTGCAGGCTCCTTTTCCCGTTTCCGCAAGATGAAACCGCAGCGGGGCCTCGGAGCCGAGCGCCATGCCGGCGACAAGCTGCCGACGCGCTGCGCCGTTGCGAAACAATCCCAGAATTTGTGGATCGATAGGCGGCGTTGCACCTGCCGGATCGCAGGCCCGCATCAGGTCCGTATCGTGAGCCCGCGCAGCCTCGGCGAGGCGCAGGGACACGTCCTCAAATGGGAGGTTTGTTGCCAGGGTAACCCAGCCCAATTTGGCATCTACCGGGTTTGGTTCCGCCGCCTGCCATCCATCCACAAGATCGACCCAGGTCGCCAGCGCGAGGGGCGTGAAAACAAGACGGCGCGGGGAGGGCACGGGATGGGCTCCTGGTTGAGCGCTTTTTGTAGCAGAGGAGCGCGGGCGACCAAAGGGATGGATATAGGGCAGCATACATCGGGCCGCTCGCCCCCGACTCGTGCTACTGCTTGGCCATGAACCGCCTCTTCCTCAGCGTCGAAAATTCAGCACTCGGGCAGCCGTGGCGGGATCGGCTCGATTTGGAAGCCGCGGGCCGCGCGCAGGCCATGGCCCAGCTGCACGGATTGCCGGACCTGCTCTCGCGCGTGCTGGCGGGACGGGGCGTGATGCCGGACGCCGTCGAGGCTTACCTTGATCCCACAGTGCGCGCGCTGATGCCTGACCCTGACACGTTGCAGGGCATGGCCGCGGCCCTGAGCCGCCTCGCCGATGCGGTGCAACGGGGCGAGACGGTTGCCATTTTCGGCGATTACGATGTCGACGGTGCCTGTTCCTCGGCGCTGCTGGCGGGGTTTCTGGAGGCCTGTGGCACGCCGTTTATCATTCACATCCCGGACCGGATTTTCGAAGGGTATGGCCCGAATATCGAGGCCATTACCGCCCTCGCGAAGGAGGGTGCGACCCTGTTGGTGACGGTGGACTGCGGGACGACGTCATTTGAGCCGCTCGCCGCCGCCAAAACTCTGGGTCTTGGCACAATCGTCATTGACCACCATCAGGCGCCCGTGGCGCTGCCGTTCGCGGATGCCATCGTCAACCCCAACAGGCAGGACGATTTGTCAGGTCTTGGCCACCTCTGCGCCGCCGGTGTGGTCTTTATGGTCATTGTCGGCCTCAATCGCGAGTTGAAGCGCAGAGGACATTGGGACACCCAGAGACCTGCACCAGATTTGCTGCAGGCCCTTGATATCGTGGCACTTGCAACGGTCGCAGATGTGGTGCCGCTGCAGGGTCTGAACCGGGCCTTTGTGTCGAAGGGGCTGGCAGTCATGCGGGCGCGGGCGCGGCCCGGCCTCCGGGCGCTGATCGATGCGGCCGGGGTCAATGGGCCGCCGAAAGCTTACACGCTGGGCTTCATGCTGGGGCCGCGCATCAATGCGGGCGGGCGCATCGGCGATGCCGCGCTCGGCGCAAAACTCCTTCTCCTTCAGGACGATGCCGAGGCCACCCGGATCGCGACCGAACTCGACCGGCTGAACAGGGATCGACAGACGATTGAGCGGTCCACGGTGGAGGAGGCCGAGGCGGAGGCGCTGCTGGCACTCGGTCTGGCGGAGGAGGGTGCCGCCGTGGTGACGGCGCAGGACGGCTGGCACCCGGGGGTCGTCGGGCT
>CAIZGQ010000632.1 GCA_903932565.1 uncultured Hyphomicrobiales bacterium | reverse complement strand
TTGCTGGCGGGCGCGCTGGGGCTGGCCGTTCTCAATATTCTGACTTTGGTGGTGTCCGGCCAGCCATGGGGCGAGACCAGCGCCTTTGCATTGTGGGGCTCGAAGCTCGTGAGTCTGACGCCGTGGTTTGATGCGCAGGGCTGGGATTATTGGCGCGGCAATGAAGGAGCGTTGGGAAGCTCGATCTTTACCGATGTCGCCAGCATCATGGATATCGCTATCGTGTTAGGTGCTTTTGGCGCAGCGAGTGTGAGTGGAGATTTCAGCTTGCGGCTGGGGCGTCATCCGATGATCTGGCTGACAGCCTGCGCGGGCGGGACCCTGATGGGCTATGGCGCACGCATTGCGGGCGGCTGCAACATCGGCGCTTATTTCAGTGCCGGATCATCCGGCAGTGTTTCGGCCTGGCTGTGGCTGATGATCGCCCTTGCCGGAAGCGAGGTCGGGTTATACCTGCGCGCTAAGCTGAGACTCGACCAGATTGAAGCGCAGGCAGACGCGACCTGCTGACTGCAACGGACCAGCGCGTGGGTCTGGACGTCCAAAGCACGTATGGATGATGCTCGTTGTGATGTGGCTTATGAACGCGCGTCTGCCATCGAGGGGCAGCCAATCAAGGGGCAGGCACTTGTCCTTCTGCCCCATCATGGCGAACTTGAAATCACGTCGGCCGATCCGCCAGAAAAAGACCTGCAGTCTGTGTTGAATGCGACTTATCGCGAGCAGGGCGGTGATGGTCTTCCAGCGGGAACCGATTTGAGGCTTACCATTGCGAAAGGCGTGGTTGAAGCCATAGGCGGTAATCGTGTTGCCGAAAATCCTATTGCACACCAGTGTGGAGCTCGGATTGCCCTTCGATTTCCTGTGGGGGAACAACCTGTCGAAATTGCCGCCAGCGATTAGGAAGCCGATGTCCGTGCATCTCAAAGTTCTTATCGTGGACGATGAACCTCAGATGCGACGCATCCTGGAGCCAAGTCTGATTGCCGAAGGCTACGCAGTTGTGTCTGCAGCGTCTGGAAAAGAGGCACTGGACAGATTTCGTGCGAGCAAGCCGGACGTTGTTGTTCTGGATCTTGGCCTGCCGGACATGGATGGCAAAGACGTCATCATTGCCATTCGCAAGACGTCGAGCGTTCCAATCATCATTCTGTCCGCGCGGGAGAACGAGGCTGAGAAAGTGAGTGCACTTGATCTTGGGGCCAATGATTATGTGAACAAGCCGGCGGCCATTGGTGAATTGATGGCGCGGATCCGGGCAGCTCTTCGCCATTCGGGCAATGCAGAAGCCCTGAAGACAAAGCTGCTTGCTGGCCCGCTGGCGATTGATGCCACAACACATGTGGCGACGCTGAACGGGCAAACGCTCAAACTTACGCCAAAAGAATTCGACCTGCTTTTGTTTCTGATCAGATACGCGGGCCGTGTCATCACGCACCACCAGATTCTGACAACAGTGTGGGGGCCGTCTCACACAGAAGATGCGCAATATTTGCGTGTGTTGATCCGACGACTCCGTGAAAAAATCGAAGACGATCCAGCCGATCCAAAAATGATCCAGACCGAGTCAGGAATTGGCTACAGGTTGTTGGTCGCGGGCGAGACGAGTTAACGCACGCCCGGATGCAATCTCTTGCGAGTAAATGCGTCAGTCGCGTGGAAGCAAGCAGAGAGCTTGGTGCTGTTTACGTGTTATGGAATGGAAACTCAGCATCTACACGTCAACAATTGAGAGCCGACGCATTTGCAGCGTCGGCGCTTTCCTTGTCAGGGCGACGTCGTATTTTATAATTAAGTTTGAGACGAGCCAGTGAAACTGATTTCGATGCCAAGTTCGTATTGTCGGTCGAGGTGTAGGGAATAAAACGATTCGGCAATCAACGTCGGGTCGAACGCGGTGCCGGGGGCTACCGTGCCCATGATCGTGACTGTTCCAACCCGAAGTCCCGCAGGCTTAAATTCTTCAGCGAGTGAAAATACCAGATTTCGCAATCCGGCCTTCCCGACACCAAGAGAGACAAGGGATGCCATTGGCCGCAGCGCAAAGCCACCGCCCGTGAACAGCAT
>CAIZGQ010000631.1 GCA_903932565.1 uncultured Hyphomicrobiales bacterium | reverse complement strand
CTTGCTTTGCGCTGGCCAGCCGCTGCGCGCAGGCCAATGGTACGGCTCAGCACGGGAGCAGCAGCGCGGGCCGCGGGATTGCGGGCGTTCAACTCGTCTGATCCAAGGCCTGAGGATGGCGCATAGGCCAGCAGGTCAGCTGGCGGCGAGGCGGCCCCGGCGGGCGTTGTTGCTGAAATCAGAGCGGTCAGGCTAGGCGGCGTTGGCGCACCCTGCGTAATCACGCGAGGGAGGCCCGCTGCTGTCCCGCGTAAGCCGGCCAGGCTGGCCGGTCGGCTCGGTGGCAAGGGCATCGCGGTGGGTTCGACGGCGGCAACAACGGGCGCGGGGGGCACGAGGTCAGCAGGCCGACGGGGCGGCAACGGCGCCAGGGGCGCGTCCGTGGCGCTCGCGGTCTGGGGCGTTGGCGCCGCAAAGGTTTGGCCCTTGGGCAAATTCTTCTGCGCGGCGGCCGCCGCCGCTGCTTCTTTTGCTTCTCTCTGGCGCGCAAAAAAGGCTTCCTGCGCGCGCGTTTCAGACAGACCGCTGGTCGCACCCGGTGAGGCATCGGATTGGGTCGAAGGACCTATGCCGGTTGCCTGTCCAAGCTGGGCGAGCTGTTTGCCGCGGCGGCTTGGCTCGGGCGTGACAGCATCTTCGCTGTCCTCATCATCCTGGCCTCCAATGCCAAACAATTTGGCGAAGAAGCCCCTCCCCTTGCCGCGGCTGCTCTCGTCAGAGGCAAGCGCAGTAAAGCCATCGCCACGGGCCTCAATCTCGGCCCGGGCTTCGTCATAGCGGGGCAGGGTTCGCCCGTCCGCGGCCATGAAGACAGCTTTTCCGTCCGGGAAGAGGCGCGCGAGTTGGTCGTAGGTCATGCGTGGCCAGTAGCGCACGCTGCCAACATCCAGATGCACGAACGGCGTTCCGGAGGTTGGGTAATAGCCAACGCCGCCGCGCTGCAGGCGCATGCCGATTTCCCGCACGCGCGACATGGGAACGTCCATGTAATGCATGTCCATGGCCTTCCCGAGCATGTGCTGGGAGTGCTCGGCAACGGCCTTGGAGCGGCGGCGCAGCATCGCGTTGGTCTGGGGCGAGCGGTAGGCCGAGACAACGGCGATCGGCTCCTTCGAGCCGGACTCGCGATAGGCAGCCCAGACCACATCAAACAGACGCGGGTCCATGTTGGTCTGGTCGTCATTGCGCCAGTCGCGCAGGAAATGGTTCAGCTGGGCCAGGACTGATTTGTCGTACACGCCATCCTTGCGGAACGTGGCGGTAATGTCTTCGCCAGAATGGGTGTGGTGCAGGCTGATGGTGCGGGTATCGCCGTTGGCGGTCGCGTTTTCCGTACTGTGCGGGCCCGCACACACAACCACAGCTGCCAGAGCAAGGCTGGCGAGCAGGCGAGCAATGTGGTGAGGAACCGTCTGGCTCAAACGCTTTGATCGCAAACTTGTACCTGCAATTCTCGACATGATCCTAGCGTCTCAGCCAGACTCATGGTGAGCGAAGTGTTGCTAAAAAGGGATAAAGCCACGTTTGGACCACGCCCCCGCGAACCACGCCTGATGCTCTACAGCAACAGGATCCAGAAAAATAGCCTGACAATTG
>CAIZGQ010000630.1 GCA_903932565.1 uncultured Hyphomicrobiales bacterium | reverse complement strand
CGGAGCCTGCCCGGAACGGCCAAAGCGCTGCATCATTGCAAGCTTGAATTTCCTTTTTGCCCTTCAGCCGACAGCCTGTGTCACCAATTACCAAGATCCCATTGGGATGGGCCACAGGAAGTGCCAGTGGCACGCCGTCAATGTCAGCTTCTTTGGTGTTGGCTGGAATGGATGCAACGCACGCACGAATAGGATAATCGTCGCCTGGCGTGGATCGCTCGGTGAGGCTGATCTTCACGCCGTCGAAGGTCACGACCGGGCACGTGGCAGCTTCTGTCACGGCGCGAACCTCAAGACCGCCGGGGCCATATTGCACCCAGTGATAATTGTCGAGCGCCAGCGCGGGCGTTGTTGCAGTCAAGGCAGCGATCAAGACAAGAGAATATTTCATTGCAACTTCACTTTATGGCCACAGCGTTGATTTGAATGCGACGATGATCATTCGAACTTGATTTCCACCGCTGCCATAAACTGGCCATTGGGCGGGGGCGGCAAGCGGATGCTTGTGATGATGTCCCGTGCGGTCTCATCCAGCCGATGATTGGATGATTTGGGGATTGCCACATGTTCGGGAAGGCCTTGCGGACCGATGACAAAGCTGATCGACACCGCACCGTGCTCTGATCCCACGGCGCGTTTCTTGTTTTTCGCAATCTGCTTTTTCACAGCGGCAGCATAGGCGGCTTTTGTCATGCCGCCACCTTTTTTCAGGCCATTCTCCACGCCGACTTCTTTACGTGCAAAGGATTCCTCCGTCGCGGCGACCGTCATCTCCTGCTGCGTGGCCGCTGGTGCGATCTGTGCGAGGGGGTCGGACTCCTTTGGCGGTTCGTCATGCTTTTCCGGTGGCATCTCAGCCTGTTTCACCGGGACTTCGTAGGTCTCTGTATCGGGTGCCAGGATTTTTGCTGGCTCGACGATCTGCTCTTCGACCGGCATCGGCTTTTCGATGGCTTTGAGCGATGCAACCGTCTCATTTTGCGCAATGCTGTCAGCGGTCTCTGCTTCTTCGATCAGCGTCTCGCCCATCGGTGGCGCAATGCCAATTTCGATGGCTTCCAGGGGCGTGTCATCAACGTCAGCCGGGCGCGCAGCCGCCAGCAGCGCCGATCCATGCAGCGCGATCGACACAATGATCGCCACAGGCCGCAGCCATCCAGGCTGTGCTGCATTGCGGATCATCTGGCTCAGGTCGCTCATCATCACATGTTTTCCTTCACGGCGTCTGCGTGGGTCGCATGGGCACCGTGCCGACATTGACCGCGGGTTTGCTGACGCCATTCTTTGGGGCTTTGCCATCCGAAATCAGCGCCAGATGCGTGATGCCATTGCTGACAAGCCGATCCACCAGCGAAATCACAGAACTGTAGGCCGCATCCTTATCGCCACGGATCTGGATGACGCGGCTCAAATCCCCCTCCATCCGGCTTTGAAGATTTGCCAACAGGCCATCCATATCCATCTCGTCAGTGCCCAGCCCGTATTTGCCCTCACGCGTGATGGAGACGACGATCGGCATCTTGGGCTTCAGCGTCTGGGCAGATTTGGCCTGGGGCAGATTGACCTTCAGGCCTGCCGTCATGATCGGCGCTGTGATCATGAAGACGATCAGCAACACCAGCATGACATCCACCAGAGGCGTAACATTGATGTCCGCCAGGGGACGATGCAGGCCACCACCGGGCTTGTTGGGCGAAAACGCCATCAGTGTTGATCCTGCATTGCAGGAATCGGTTCAACCACTTGAACAGCTTGGATGGCATGGCCACGCATCAGGCGCAGGGCCGTCTCTTCAATCAAATTGCTGACGTCCTGCGCCTGGGCTGCAAAGGACGAGCCAATGCGGCTATAGGCGATGGAGGCGGGAATGGCGGCCGCCAGACCAAAGGCTGTGGTTGCAAGCGCCTCAGCAATGCCCGGGGCCACGACAGCAAGGCTGGTGTCATTGGCTTCGGCAATGGCCGTGAAGCTCGCCATGATGCCCCACACGGTGCCAAACAGGCCGATGAAGGGCGCGACGGAGGCGATGACAGCCAAGTTCGGCAGGCCTGCTTCCATGCGGGCAAACATGTTGCGTGCCTGACGGTTCATGGCCTCCACAATGCGCCCGCGCATTTCGCTGACGCTTTCGTCGTCAAAGCGCTCGTGATGTTCCTGCAGGCCAGCGTCGATGACAGGTTGCAGCAAGGGCGTGGGCAGCCCTTTGCGGAGCGAACGTACCGAGCCGTGCAAACGAAAAAGTGAGATGATGCCTTCCACAATCTGGATCCAGCAGATGAGCGACGCGATGCCCAAGAGCGCAATCACGGTCTTGCCGACGGGCCCCGCCTGCGTGAACAGGGCGAAGGGCGATAGGTTCATGCTTTCCACGGCGTAGCTCCTGCGCAACAAAAGAAGAAAGGTCCGGATTTTTCCGAACCTTTCTCCAAGATCGTATTTTATCCAGATCAGTTTTGACGTTTAGAAGCCGATCTTTGCAGCCACGTAGATCATGCGGCCGGACTGGAACGTGTACTGCAACTTGGTGTTGTTAAGCACCAGGCCCGTCGGATCACCCGAGACATCTGTCAAAGACCGATTGTTGAAGATGTTTTGGACACCAAATTTGATTTCAGCCGAGTCGCCAAACCCGATCTGACGCAGAACATTGGTACGCAAGCCAGCAACAAAGTCTGTCGTGTTGTAAGCACCAACCTTGTTAAGCGATGCGCCAAGAACATTCGGGCCGATCTGCCCGGCGGATCCGTAAGATGATCCGGTGACCTTGTAGAGCAACGAACCAAAGAACATGGCGTCATCATAAATGAAGCCGCCTGCTGCTGTGAACGTTGGCGCATTGCCGACGCGCAAGCCAGCGCTTGTCGTTGGTGCATTGGGGTCAGCTGTCAGTCCATAGAGGCCCTTGGTAAATTTCGCCTCGATCAACGCGCCGCTCGCATAAGCTGCAAAGCCGTTGATGATGGCGAGAGTGCCCTCAGCCTCAAGACCGCGATAGCGCACGGTGCCACCATTGACCTGAACTGGCTGCTGCTTGGTGCCGATGTTCACGGGGAAGTTGGTGGCCTCGATCTGATACGCATCAGCCGAGAACGTCACGCGACCGGTTTTGTAAACCGTGCCCACTTGATAATTGGTGGTTTGCTGCGGGGCGATCTGGTTGCTGGTATCCGGATTGAAGACGTAATAGGCAGAGACCGTGGGAGCCAAAAAGCCCTTAGAGGCCTGCGCGTAAATCGTCCATTCCGAGTTCAGCTTGTAGCGTGCGGCCAGGAACGGCAGGTTTGCTGTATAGGTATGCGAATAGGCAATCGGGGCCAGGGTCGTCTGGTTGATTGAAGCGTCGTGGATACGGGTAAAGGCTTCATACTTGTAGCCTGGCGTGATCGTCAGGTTTTCCGTCGGACGCCATTCATATTCTGCAAATGGCTGGATATTTCGGATCTTGGAATTCAGATTGAGCTTGTAGGCGATGTTCTGTGCGTTTCCAAGCTGCGTGTAAGTCTGGCCAGTCGTGTAATCGATGTAGGGCTGCGCGCGATGGTTGTCGACACCTTCGATCCACACACCCGTGCGCAGGGTGCCGGAGGCAAAGCCAGCCTTGATATCGCGGCTGATATTCAAAATATCGCCGTAAGCGCGATAGTTGTTTTCTTTCAGATAGCCTGTGACATCGCCGTTTGTTGTGCCAAGAACGTTGATAGTTGTCGTTCCTGTTTGCGGCGGAATCTTGGGGATCTTGATTTGATTAACGGTTCCGTTTCCGTTGGAATTCAGACCTTCGATGGTCTGGTCGGAGCCGTTGTTCTGCGCCTTCGGGTACCAATATGAATAGGTGTAGACTTTGTTGTCGACATCAAAGCCCAGGACATTCGCCTCAAAGCGGATATATTCCATATCCGTGGCTTTTAAGGAATTGTTGTAGCCGGTGAACTGCTGCGTCAGCGGGTTCTTGTTCAGTTCGCCGTAGTTTTTGCCAAACTGCAAAAGCTGCGGGTATGTTGGCGAGCCTGTGTTGTTGTATCGTTCCGTGCCGCCTGTGGCCAAAGCCGTAATCTTGGCATCGCCAAACTGCTTCTCGATCTTGATCAAGCCCTGATACGTGCTCGTGTTGCCGTATTGCAGCTGACCATCGGACTGGATGTGCGAGAAGGCGATGAGGGCGCGTGTCTGCGTGCTGGCGATATAGCCAGATTGCGCGGAGATGTCCGTCGTGAAGGTGTTGAAGCTGCCGAAGGATGTTCCCACAGACGCATAGCGCTTGTCTGTCAGGTCCAGCGACCAGAGGCTCATGGTGCCGCCGAAGGGCGCATAACCGACCTGCGACGCGGGGCCTGGACCGCGATCAATGTTCACACGACCCAGAAACGAGCCCGGGAAATAGGCGGCCGAGTGATGGGACGGATCGTTCGCATCGCCAAACGGAATACCGTCAAACGTGATGTTGAACTGGCCATCCTGAAAGCCGCGCCAGCCTGATTTTGAATCGCCAACGCCATTCGCGTTGGAGGAGACAAAGCCGGGTGTGAATTTTGCAGCTTCGTTGTAATCCGACGAGGCCGGGATGATGTCGCGAAGCACCTTGTCGCTGACGGTTGAGCCCGGCTCAGACTGGTTGAGAGAGCCTTGCGACGGTGCCAGGGCAGGTGCTGATCCGGCCGGCGCGTTGCGGCCGATGGCGGCATCGCTGGAGATTGGCGCACCAGTGGGAACTGCTGCAACCACGGGCGCTGCATTGACACGGCGCGCCGTTGTGGGGCGGCGCGAGGCAGGCGCGCGCGTCGTGCGAACCGGCTTTGGCTTTGGCTTGGCGGCCGCAGGCTTGGGAGCACCAGCCACTGTGACGGTGCCAAGGTCAGACTGCTGTGCGACGGCGATGTCCGCACAAAACGTCAGTGATACGGGGATGACGACAGCCGTCATCAATGCAGCGCGCAGGCCGCGAAAAGAAGTCATTTGTAGTGCCCCTCTGCCCATGTGGCGGGATTTAAGTGCCCGCTCTACGTCGTTTCTCAAACATTTCGTTTGGATGGAGCAGCCTTAGAAACCGAATGTGACGAATGGATTACGGTTTCTTGAAGCGCGCAAATGTGACGGAGTCTTGCCAAACGGCTGTGGTAGATTTGATACAAATCAAGCCGGACAATTGTTCACAGATCGACGAAGTTTGAAATTGCGCAAGGGAAAAACACCTTGTTCGTCGAGGAAGTTTCGACAGGGACGATGTTGCGGCGTTGCGTGTGCAGAAACGGGTGGGCAGAATCGACACGGTGCTGGTCGATGAAGTGGTTGAAGAAGGCGCGGTGGCAAGAAGCAAAGCCGATGCGCCGGAAATCGACGGGCAGGTGTTTATCGATGGCGCGACGCATTTGCGGGTGGGCGATTTTGTCGAAGTGGAAATCGAAGAGGCTGACGAATACGATTTATGGGGGCATCTGGTTTGAGGATTTAAATTTGCATTTTTGCTATTTTTCATCGTTATCTTAGGAGACAAACACCATGACCGATTGTTTTTTTTGCAAAATGGCCGCCGGCGAGATTAAACCGGATGTGGTT
>CAIZGQ010000629.1 GCA_903932565.1 uncultured Hyphomicrobiales bacterium | reverse complement strand
GAGCACAACATAACGAGCGAACCACGACGCGTTTCCGGCGCGTAATCACCCACCAATGTCAGCGCCGTTGGAATGCCGCCTCCAAGGCCAATGCCCGTGAGGAAGCGCCAGATCGTCAATTCCTGCAGGCTCGTTGACAGGATACAAAGAAAGCTGAAGACGCCAAACAGGATCACCGATCCCATGATGGCGGGCTTACGGCCGATGCGATCGGCAATCGGGCTGATGATGAGCGATCCGATCATCAGACCAACAAGCCCCGCACTGAACACAGGGCCCAGCGCTGGACGCGCCGCCTTGAATTCCGCAAGCAAAGCGGGACCCACGAAGCCGATCATCTGCGTGTCAAACCCGTCAATGGCGATGACAAGCGCGCACAGCGAGATCATGAGAAGCTGGAAGGACCCGAGCTTTTTGTCATCCATCACCGTCTTGAGATCAACAAACGTGGCAGCGGTCATTCCCCAATCCTTTTGTTCAATCCAGAATGCACGGCACAAACGAAGCCGCAGGTTATTCACGTCTGTCTTGCAATTGGTGTACCATCATGAGCCGCTGGGCTGTGGTCCGTCGTATCCCTCAACCACCACGATTTCCATGGCGGCCTTACCAACCCGATGTTGCCGAGCCGCCTGATAGTCGTCGGAATGATAATAGGCGCAAGCCAACTCGTAGGTTTCAAATTCGAGGATAACGTTTCGCGGGCGGCCAGCACCTTCCAGGGCCTCACTGCGTCCACCACGCGCCAGCACACGCGCCCCGTATTTTTTCATAGCAATCCCAGCGCCCGCTGCGTAACGCGCATAAGCCTCATCATCATCAATGGTGGCGCGCGCGATGATATAACCCTTTGCCATGCTGATCCCCCACCAACACCAAATCAAAAAAATCGCAGCGGATGACGTATACCCGGCCTGCGCGCCGCAACGACGTGACCCGCGCGAAATAGACCCAAACGATGTCCGCTACGCAACGCTCTGCGTGCTCCATCATGACATTCACAATCTGAATGTCACGCCGAAAACGCAGCCCTTTGAGCCAGCTTTCAGGCTTCATTGTCTTGACCTCGAAGCACTTCGCCCCGATCATGTTGCAAGATCTTGATGGTTTGCGAGATGGGATTGACCTGCCATGCACAGCTGAATTGCCCAGCTGCGAACGTCCCCATCGCTAAATCGAGCTTTCATTGCAGGAGACATAAGATGCAGTACGATTTCATCCCAATGCCAGACCGCAAGCCCCTGAAGTGGCCAAACGGCAAACGCATGGCCGTGATCCTGACAACGAACCTTGAATATTGGGATCCGGTGCGGGATACGCCCAAGCCATTTTATCCAGGCGGACCGAGCATTGTTGGTGGGGATCTGGCTGGTAACGTCTACGACAACCCAAATTTCACCTGGCGCGAGTATGGCCAACGCGTTGGCGTCTGGCGAATGTTCGATATTTTTGATTCGGAGGGTGTGCCCTCAAGCTGCACCATGAACGCAAAAATGGCACTTGAGCGTCGCCCGGTGATTGACGCTGCAATTGCGCGCAATTTCGAAATTATCGCACACAATTATGTGCAAACGGAATTGCTGACAGATTACATGTTCGATGAAAACGCCGAGCGCGAAGTCATTCGAAACACGCTGAAAATCTATGAGCAAACAGTCGGGAAAAAGGCGAAGGGCTGGTTGTCATCGTCACTTCGCTCAACGCTCAACACGATTGACCTCCTGGCTGAAGAGGGCCTGACCTTCGTCACCGACCTGCTAAACGATGATCAGCCCTATTTTGTGAAAACCCGCAGTGGCAAGCCGATGGTTTCGATCTCCTACACTTCGGAGGTGAACGATTTCACGGTTTTCATGCGGCAGGGATTGACGGTGGACGGTGCGTTTCAGGTGTTCAAGGAGCAATTCGATTGGCTCTACGCTGAAAGCGCCACCAGCGGTCGTTTCATGAACATTGGCTTGCATCCGCACGTGATTGGACAGCCATTCCGCATTCGCGCGCTTCGCGATTTCATCCGCTATGCGAAACAATTTGATGATATCTGGTTTGCGACGCGCGAGGAAATTGCTGACTGGTACCTTGCCACGCACAGCGCATGAACGTCGTCTCAGCGCCCGCATGACCTGGCGACGCGGTCAAAGGTTTTTTTGAAGCTTCATGCGAAACAAGAAATCTTCGGCCGCGTTCCAATTGAGTGATGTGATGATCGGGCCCTTGCGTGCGATATAACGCCGAACAGCACAGATCGCGATATCACCCTCTTTGCGGCTGAGCGATTTCGCAATTTCTTTATCCATACGTTCGCCAACGATTTCCTGGTCGGCTTCAACAATCTCCTCGCGCGAGCGCTTTGAAAGATGCGCGTAAAAAGGCCCAACACAATTGGGTAATTCCTCGACAAACCGCGACAAACGTTCCGGAATGTAGGAGTGCGTGTAAGACAAGACCTTCCCCCCAACGTGGGTTTGACGCATGCCTTTGACCAGGATCCATGTTGAACCTGGCTCACCTCCCACCTGCTCAGCCCGCGCGACTGGCAACCGAACAGGCTTGCTTGAAATGACTTCATAATGCGTATCAAGCGCGAATTGGAAGAGATCAGCCAGAGACGATAACGAGTGGATATAACGTGCCTGGGGTTGTGTCGCCACGACAACACTTCCAGACCCTTGTCGCCTGCTCACCATGCCCTGGTCAACGAGCCGACGCAGCGCCTCGCGGACCGTATAACGGCTCGCATCGAATTCATCGCAAAGCTCACCCTCGGTGGGAAGGCTCGCCTCCATGGGATAAGTTCCAGCTTCAATGCGCGATCGCAAAACGCCAAGAATTTGCTGGTACCTGGGTGGCGCTTGAATGAGAGACATCTTGTTCATCGCGGACCAGAACGGGGGCTTCTGCCAACTTATTCAACTTCGGCGTAACGTTTCTCAAAATCCCAGACGTCCTGAAATCCAATGAGCGCGTTAAAATCAGCAAATGAATACATCGGGATTTTTTCTGTCGTCGTCCCGTTTTGTTGCAAATCAGCATAAGCCGCGGTCAAGGCCTGGGCTGTGGCGAGAAACCCGACAGCCGGAAAAATTGCAGCAGCAAAGCCAAGTTCTTCAAGCCGTTTGGTCGGCAACATGGGTGTGCGACCCCCATTGACCATATTGGCAAGCAACGGCTTTCCAATCCGTTGTCCAATCATGGAAAGTTCCGCCTCGGACTCCGGCGATTCAATGAACACGATGTCCGCCCCAGCCTCACCATAGGCTTCGCCACGCCGCAACGCCTCATCGAGACCAAGTGACGTTCTGGCATCGGTCCGCGCAATAACCAGAAAGTTGGAATCAGAGCGCGCGTCAGAGGCAACCTTGATTTTTCGAACCATATCCGCAATCGGGACGACGCGACGGTTTGGCGTGTGTCCACATTTCTTGGGAAATTCCTGATCTTCAATTTGTATAGCCGTCACGCCAGCCTTTTCATATCCACGCACGGTGTGTCGAACATTCAAGAGTCCACCATATCCCGTGTCAGCGTCAGCAATGACTGGCGTTTGCGCCATGCCGGCAATCCGACCCACCCGTTCCAGCATCTCCGTATATGTCGCCAAGCCTGCATCCGGGAGCCCCAAAGACGATGCGACGCTTCCGTATCCCGTCACATAGAGCGCATTGAAGCCCATGCGATCCGCCACCAGAGCGGAGATCAGATCATAAACCCCTGGCGCCGAGACGAAGGTTTTTGTCTCGAGATGTGACCGCAGTAACGGGTTTGCCATTGACGTGTTCCCTAACGACGCTCCGCAAGCTCTCGGAGCATACACATTGCGCAAGATGTCTGAACCGCCGCCCGCTGCGAGACGAGACAATCATTTTTTTGACAACACAAAAAATTTGTCCAGACAGATTTTATATGCAAACTATCGTTTGTGAAAGAGCCGATTTCAGCTGTAGGCCGCAAAGATGCACGATCTGGAAATTTACGAGAAACAGGGCTTTGCCCAAACGATTGGCCTTGGGGAGCGCCCTGCTCTGGTGATGGTCGACTTCGTCCTCGGCTTTACTGATCCTGCGCATTTTGGCGGCGGCAACATCAATGATGCAATCGGTGCCACGCAACATCTTTTACACGCGGCACGCCAACGCGCTTGGCCCATTGCGCACACGCGCGTTGTTTATGCCGACGATGGCTCAGATGCGGGCGCCTTCACCCGCAAGGCGCCGGGCCTTAAAAAACTCACCGAGACGAGCCCACTCAGTCAGATAGTCAAAGAACTGCAGCCTTTGCCGGGAGAAGTTGTTATTCGCAAACGTCAGGCATCGGCTTTTTTCGGCACTGAATTTTCGTCCTGGTTGATCTGGAACAAGATTGACACGCTGCTTGTGACAGGCTGCACCACATCAGGCTGTGTTCGTGCTACCGTGGTGGATGCCGTCGCGCATAACCTCCGCACGATTGTCGTCACCGATTGTGTTGGTGACCGCGCGATGGGTCCTCATGAAGCCAATCTTTTTGACATGGGCCAAAAATATGCAGACCTCATGACAGCCGCGCAGGTGCTGGACGCAACGAGCACGACTGCTTAAATCTGAGTGACGGCCGACAAACTTTTAAATTGCGAATTGGAAGATCGTTCATACCTGGAAAATTATCTTTCCGTACCCTCGTTCCAAAATCACGTCAGCGCTTGCAGCCAACGCGACCCTGTCGACATCGAAATTCAAGATATGGACGCCACGTCCTTTAAGGAAGACATCATCGACGTCCTCATGAGATAGGCTTTGTGCGCCACCGGATCGTCCACGGTTCGTCTCAGTTCGTCATAATAGGCTGCACGCGAGGCAGGATCGCGCGTATTGAGAATGGCCCGGTTCCGCATTGACGTTTGTTGCACGACATCCTGTGCAACTTTTCGACGTTGGCGCTCGTAACGGCCAAGTCGCTCAACCGGCGCGCCTTTGAGAATTTCGACCAAAGTCGATGCGAGATTATAAGCATCGTGAATGCCACCGTTCAGTCCCATCCCGCCAAGCGGATTGTTCACATGGGCTGCATCGCCGGCAATTGCAACGCGGTTTTCAACATATTTGGTCGCCACCCTCTCGTGCACCCGATAGGCCGTTCGATGTTTGACATCGTACGGATGAGACAAGTGCGCCGCGCCCTGCAGAAGCTTTTCTGCCAATTCCGGCGATGTGACTTGGGCATCGGTCAGTGTTGCATCAACCGGAAACAAGGCCCGCCAAAGACCAACTGTTCGGATCAGTACAAACCATTCGTTGGGGTCAGAGATATACGAGATATTTGAAATATCTGGCATTGCCTTTGTAAAATCATAGGTTGTCGACAGCGTGAGATAAATCTCGGGGATCGTCATCCCCTCGAATTCGACATTCATATGCTTGCGCACAACGCTGCCAATTCCATCTGCTCCAATGCAGAACGCAGCCGTCAGCATATGCGCTTTGCCATCCGCATCCTCCGCATCGATTTCGACACCAGACGCGGATTGACGGATCGCGATAGCTTTCATGCCAAAGTGGATGGTCGCAAGATTTTTCGTCTTGAGCCGCTCCAGCAGCATCTCACCCAAGCGCCATTGTTCGCACTGCAAACGGTAAGGGTGATTTGTTTCACCCTTGAGAAGCCCAAGCTCAAACGTAGCAACAACGCCCTCTGTTCGGTCGCGAAACTGCCAGGTTGGGCAGATCAAACCCTGCGCAATCATCGAGTCCACCACACCGAAGCGTTCAAGCATATCGAGCGTTGGGGGATGAAAGGTGGAAGCCCGCAGATCCCTGGGCAAATCAGCTGCGGCCTCGATGATTGTGACGCTGATGCCCTCGTCAACCAAAAGGCAGGCAGACAACAAGCCGACGGGCCCCGCACCAACAATCACGACATTCTGCAGCATCGATTCAGTATCCTGCTTGACACCCAACGCCGAAGCGCCACAATGTATTTGTCCGGACAACATGACGGGGTTCTTTTTTGGACGCAAGAAGAAAGAACCTGCGTTCCATGAATTTTATGTCGCGGGGAAAACCAACGATGAGTTCAAAGTTGTTCCATCTGTGGATTGATCAAAGTGAATGACGCAACCATAGAACGCAAACCAAGCTAGCTGGAGATCATGGGTTATGGCCGCAGCTGCTGACGTGACGTTTCAGAGAAACATCCTGATCAAAGCAGCATTTGGGTCTGCTGCGCTTATCGCACTTGCGCTTGCCGTTTTTCTGGGTGGGCACGTTATTGCCCAGCAGATCATTTCCGGCCTGATGCTCGGCGCAATTTATCTCATCGTGGCTGTGGCATTCACGCTGACGATCGGTGTGCTCAACTTCTTGAATTTTACGATCCCCTCGCTTTTCATGCTGACCGGCATGATTGCATGGGCGCTTCTCAAAAGTGGTCTGCTCAGCTTTTCGGGATCATGGAGCTGGCTCATTGCGCTGTTTGGCGGCGTCGTCGTCGCGACGGTCGCCTCTCTCCTTGTCGAGCGTTTCACCTACAGATATTTTAAGGCCAAGCATGGGGATGCGACAGAACACGCCATTCCGCTTGTGTCGTCGCTTGGGTTTCTTTTGATTTTTGAGAACCTGGTGATCCTCGCATTCGGATCGGAATCGCAACGATTTCCGGTTCCGTTCAAAGCTGATCTGCATCTTTTCGGACTTGTAATTGGCATTCCACAAATTGTCAGTCTCGTCAGTGCGCTGATTGTTGTGGCCGCACTCTCGTATGTCCTGAAACAAACCAAGATCGGGCGAGCCCTTCGCACGATCGCCGAAAACCCCGAAATTGCTTCGCTACTCGGGGTTGAGGTGACGCAAGTGGTTCCAGTCCTGTTTTTGCTGACTGGTATGTTGTGCGGCCTGGCAGCCGCGTTGTTCACGGTGAATTATGGCGACGTGTCACCGTTCATGGGCGACAACATTGGAACAAAAGCCATTGCTGGAATGGTTCTGGGCGGCATTGGTTCAATTTGGGGGGCTATCATTGGCGGTCTGATCGTTGGTTTGACCGAAACAATGTCTGTGCATTTCCTTGGCGGGGATTCCGTCGAGATGGTCATCTGGGGACTGCTGCTGATCGTGATTATCGTTGCCCCACGCGGCCTGTTTGGCCACGCCGCACTTGGAAAGGGTAAACTATGAATCACACTGCGCTGGTGCTGACATGAGCGGCTACGCGTCCGGCATTGTTGCGATCCTGTGCATCAACCTGATTTTCGCTTATGGCGTTTATGTCACAGCGGCTGCCGGGCAACTCAATCTTGGCGGCGCGGGATACCAGGCCATCGGGGCCTATGCGGCCGCCGTCCTGTCCACACAGGGCTGGACGCCAGGCTGGGGGACGATCCCGGCAGCCATGATCATTTCCGCACTTGTGGGCTTTCTTATTGCATTTCCTGTGCTGCGGACGCGTGGCGTCTACATGGTCTTGGCGACATTTGCATTCGCGCAGGTTGTCTCTGGCGTGCTCTTGCGCACCAGCTTGTTTGGCGGTGCCATCGGCATGGTCGTGCCGGACTACCTGCCGCTTTCCGTTCTCATCCTTGCCGCTGTCCTGACAACGCTTTTTGTTTTCTTTTTGATGGCGTCGCGCTTTGGCCTTGCGATCCGCGCCATTCACGATGACGAAGCTGTTGCTACCATCATGGGCGTCGATGTTCGCGGCATGCAGGTCACTGTGTTTACGATCGGCGGCGCGCTGGCCGGGCTTTCGGGCGCGTTGTACGCGCATTATTTCAGCTTCGTCGAAGCGCAGTATTTCAATCCCAACCTGTCGATCTTCGTGTTGCTGTTTGTTCTGATCGGCGGCACGCAAACGGCCTGGGGTCCTTTGGCCGGCAGTTTATTTTTCACCTTGATACCCGAAGCCCTGCGCATTGGCGGCTCGTGGCGCTTTGTTGTGTTTGGCGTCACCATCGTGCTGATGATGGCCATCCGTCCAGAAGGCATGATCACGCGAACGCTCATTGCGCGCATTTCGTCTTTGTTTCACCGGCGACCATCATCGTCAGCCTTGAGCCTTCCCAATGCTCGCCCGGATCTGCCGGATGCTCGGATGGGAGATCAGCATGCCAAATGAGGATATGCTGCAGATCAACGGCCTTGCGAAGCGTTTCGGCGGGCTCATGGTGACGCAGGACGTCAGCTTCACGGTCCGGCGTGGTGGTCGCAAAGCGCTGATTGGTCCCAATGGGGCTGGCAAGACAACGTTGTTCAATCTCATGTCCGGCGTTTACCCTTTGGATTTGGGCACAATTTCACTTGATGGCGCGCGCATAGATCACTTGCCGTCGCGCAAGCGCATCGCCGCTGGTCTGTCGCGTTCGTTCCAAAACATACGTCTCATGCCGCATCTGTCAGTGATCGAGAATGTGATGCTCGGGCAGCATTCGCAGATCGTTGGCCCCCTGGCATTGTTCAACCCAATTGGCTTGATGCGTGGCAATCAAGCCCGCAAGGCAGCTGAGGATCGATTGAAAAGAGCGGGGCTTGATGTTGATCCCGATGGGCCCGTGTCTGGACTTCCCTATGGCACGCGCAAGCGCATCGAGGTCGTGCGCGCCTTGATGAGCAACCCGAAGCTCCTCATGCTGGACGAGCCCGCCGCAGGCCTCAATCCAAAAGAAACATCTGAACTGTCGAGCTTTCTCAAAGAGGAGGCTGAAAGCGGACTGACCCTGCTGGTCGTCGAGCATGACATGTCGTTTGTGCATGACCTCTGTGACGAAACACTTGTGCTCAATTTCGGGCGGTTGATTTATGACGGGCCCACGGGTGAGGTCCAGAACGATCCCGCTGTGCGTGAGGCCTATCTTGGCACGCGGCGCGTCTCCAACGCCGGAGGCGACCGTGCTGCTTGAAGTTGAATCCCTTGATGTCCGCTACGGGCGAACACATGCCGTCAAAGCACTCTCCTTTGGCGTTGCGCAGGATGAATGCATCACCGTGCTCGGCAGCAACGGTGCCGGCAAAACCTCGCTCCTGCGCGCGCTGCAGGGCCTGACACCATCATCGGGCGGACGCGTCATCTTCAACGGCGAGGACATCACGAAACTGTCACCACCGCAGCGCCTGCGGCGTCGTCTGTCACTTGTGCCCGAAGGGCGTCAGATCGCGATCAGCCTGACGGTTCATGAAAACCTGCAAATGGGTGCCTATTGCAGAAGCGATTCAGATGTCGCACGTGATATCAACGGCATCTATGAGCGCTTTCCAAATCTGGGCGCGCGCCGCGACATGCAGGCCTCCGTTCTTTCCGGCGGAGAACAGCAAATGCTGGCCATTGGCCGCACGCTCCTGGCACGACCACGATTGATCATGCTTGACGAGCCTTCGCTTGGCCTCTCGCCTTTGCTGGTTGAACGCTTGTTTGAGTTGATCACAAGCCTGCATCTTGAGGGACTTGCGATTTTACTTGTTGAACAAAACACGCAGATGGCGCTTGAAGTGGCTTCGCGTGGCATTGTTATGGAACTCGGGCGCGCAACCCTGACAGGGGCTGCGCACGATCTGCAGAACAATGAGCAGCTTGCGGCTGCTTATTTTGGTCATTCTTCGCACTGACGACTTTTAGGGGAGATGCTTATGATGATGATTTCAAAACGCCTGACCACATCGCTGACTGCATCGGCTTGCTTTTTAACATTGGGGCTTCTGCCTGCGGTCGCGCAGGACATCACCATCGGCTTCAGCATGGTGAAATCGGGAGCCTTGAAGACTGTCGGCGAAGCAAGCGAGACGTCTGTTGATATTGCAGTGGCTGAAATCAATGCCAAGGGCGGCATCAACGGCCACAAGATCAACCTCATCAAGTTTGATACTGGAACGGACCCCAAGCAAGCGGCAACAGCCACGCAAAAATTTGCGACGGACGACAAAGCCGTTGCCATCATTGGTCCGTTTTCATCCGGTGAGGCGGCTGTCGCGTTTCCCGTCGGCGAGCGGCTGGGGATTTTGCAGATGCCGAACGCAGCATCGCAGCCCGGCCTCACGGGCAATTTCACTTATGCATGGCGCCTGACGGCGGATGAGGGAACACAATTCAGCCGCGTGATCGCGACACTGCGAAAGAAAAATATCAAGATCGACAAGGCTGAAATCATCTATGTTTCAGACGAACGGGTCTCGAACATTTCAGGCACGACATTTTACCCGGCCATCTTCAAAGCCAACAACATCACATTTGGTGAGCCCGTCGGCTTCCAGTACAAGAGCTTCGACGTTGCGCCGCAGGTTGCCCAAATCATCGAGCGCAAGCCTGATGTTGTTGCGCTTGCCGCAACGCCCGACAGTGCAGGCAAGGTCATCAAGGAGCTGCGTCGCCAAGGCTTCACGGGCCGCGTGATCGGCTCCCAGATTTTTGCTGACCCCAATGCGCTCGAGCTCTTCGGACGCGACGCTGATGGATTGCTGATCGCTGCTGGCTATTGGTCGGACCGCAATGATCTCACCCGTGCCTTCACAAAGAAGTTCGCGGAAGAAAATATGAAGCGCGGGCTCACAACCAAGATGATCCCGCACCATACCGATGCGCAAGCCTATGACATCGTCTACCTGATGAAGCAGGCCATGGAAAAAGCCAAGGTCACCGGCGATCCCGCAAAGGTTGTGGAAGAGCGAACTGCGGTGCGTGACGCGCTCAAGGGAATTCGCTTTACCGGCGTGACAGGTGACAACACCTGCTTCAATGCCGCGCGCGATGCGCAATTGCCGGGTTTCATTATCGAAATTCGCGACCTGAAATGGAACCTGTTCGACCAGCATCCCGCTCTTGATTGCCCGGCTGGCTGAGACTGGTTCGCATTCAAAACTTAAAAAAGCCGCAGGTTGCTTTGGCAATCTGCGGCTTGTTCTGTTTTGAGAAAGATCAGACCATCGCGTGTCTAGAAATCAGCCCATTCCGGTTGCGCTGAACCAGATTTCGAAACTGGCTTTGACGCAGCGCCGCCACGGCCGGTCGTTTTCATGGCCTGCACTGGCCGTGTGGTTGAACGCGCGGGCGGCTCTGCACGCTGGGCTGATCGGCGCATGGTCGGCGTCGCGCTGACGTCCTCAAGATTGAAGATCGCTGTCAAATCAGAGAGCTTTCTGACCTGTTCCGCCAGATTGTGCGTGGCGGCAGTGGACTGCTCGACCATTGCAGCATTTTCCTGCGTCCCACGGTCCATCTGCGCGACAGCCGTGTTGATCGATGTCATCGCGATGGCTTGTTCTTTTGTGCCTGCCGCGATGTTGGAGACGATCCCGCTGATGTCGATCACCTGGGCGAGAATGCGCTCCAGTGATTTGCCGGTCTCCCCTACCAAGCGCACGCCGCGATCAACCTGCTCGGTCGATGTGGAAATCAATGTCTTGATTTCCTTGGCTGCCTCGGCCGAGCGCTGAGCGAGCGCGCGCACTTCCTGCGCAACGACAGCAAAGCCGCGGCCGGCATCACCTG